>DATADT010000147.1:0-16814 GCA_036258355.1 Burkholderiales bacterium | reverse complement strand
GCCAGGACGCCGAAGGCTTCCAGTCGGCGAGCGCCACCGGCAAGCCGGCGCGCTTTCGTCAGCGGCAGGATCCCAAGCCGGGCGAAAGGGAAGGCATCTGGGTCGAAGGCGAGGCGCTGCGCATCGAGCTCAACGATCGCGAGCAGAAGATCGAGCTATTCGATTCCGCGCGCGTGAACCGCGGCGGCGACGAAGTCGCCGGCGACTACATTTTCGTCGACCAGCGTTCGGACTTCTACCAGGTGAGCTCGGGCAAAGGCGCGGCGAAGGGCCGCGTAAAGGCGGTCATCCAGCCCAAGGCTCCCAGCGCCGAAGCGGGGAAGTGACGGGTCGATGGGGAGCTTGCTACGCTCGCAGCGGCTGCGCAAGCGCTACAAGTCGCGAACCGTGGTACAGGACGTGTCGCTCGAAGTGTCGAGCGGCGAAGTGGTCGGGCTGCTCGGGCCGAACGGCGCCGGCAAGACGACGTGCTTCTATATGATCGTCGGCCTGATCCCGGTCGACTCGGGCTCGATCCATCTCGACAGCCGCGAGCTCACGCACCTGCCGATCCACCGTCGCGCGCGCCTCGGCATCTCGTACCTCCCGCAGGAAAACTCGGTGTTCCGGCGCCTCACCGTGGAAGAGAATGTGCAGGCGATCCTCGAGCTGCAAGGGCTCGCGCCCAGCGACATGGAGCCCCGCCTCGCGGAGCTCCTCAAGGACCTCAACATCGCACACCTGCGCAAGCATGCGGCGATCTCGCTCTCCGGCGGGGAGCGGCGCCGTCTGGAGATCGCCCGGGCGCTCGGCACGCGACCGTCGTTCATCCTGCTCGACGAGCCCTTCGCCGGGGTCGATCCGATCGCCGTGCTCGACATCCAGCGCATCATTAGGTTCCTCAAGGAGCGCGGCATCGGCGTACTCATAACAGACCATAACGTACGCGAAACCCTCGGCATCTGCGATCGAGCGTACATTATCAACGAGGGCGCGGTGCTCGCATCGGGCCACCCCGAGGAGATTGTCTATAATGACAGCGTTCGCCGAGTATATCTGGGTGAAAATTTCCGGATGTAGTTGAGCTGCTCAATAATGAAGCCTTCGCTTCAATTTCGCCTTTCGCAGCACCTGACTCTCACGCCGCAGCTGCAGCAGTCGATCCGGCTGCTGCAGCTCTCGACGATCGAGCTGAACCAGGAGATCGAGCGCATGCTGATGGAGAACCCCGCGCTCGAGCGAGAGGACGGCGAGGAAATTCCCGTGAAAGGCGGCCCGGAGTCGCCGCCCGCGGCGAGCAGCTCGGAAGTTCCCGAGACCCCCGACTGGCCGAGCGAGCTGGCGACAAGCTGGCGCGGCCCGGACGACGACGAGGATGGCGACCGCACCCACTCGACGCCCGACACGCCGACGCTGCGCGACCACCTGCGCGCACAGCTCTCGCTCACCAACCTCGGCGCGCGCGACCGGGCGTTCGTCGAGATCCTGATCGACGCGCTCGACGACGATGGCTATCTCACCCAGCCCCTCGAAGAGATCGCCGCGCTGCTGCCGACGCAGCTCGCCGACGACGGCGAGGCGTTCGTCGAGGAGCTGAAGATCGCGCTGTGCCATTTGCAGCACTTCGAGCCCGCCGGCGTGGGCGCGCGCTCTCCCGCGGAATGTCTCACCCTCCAGCTAAAGTCCCTTCCAGAGGAGGCTGAGCGCGGGCTTGCGCTCGAGATCGTCGAAAAGCACCTGGAGCTGCTCGCCGCGCGTGACTACACACGGCTGAAGGCGCTCACCGGCGCCAGCGAAGACGCGCTGCGCGCGGCGCAGCGCCTGATCCAGGCCCTCAATCCGCGCCCCGGCTCGGCATTCGCGAAGGTCGAGGCGCGCTACGTAATCCCCGACGTCATCGTAAAGAAGGTGCGCAACGTGTGGCGCGCGAGCTTGAACCCCGACGCCATGCCGCGCCTGCGCATCAATCGGCTTTACGCCGAGCTCGCCGCCGCGACGCGCAGCGGCGCCGGCATCTCGTCGCAGCTGCAGGAGGCGCGCTGGCTGATCAAGAACGTGCAGCAGCGCTTCGACACCATTCTGCGTGTGTCGCAGGCGATTGTCGACCGCCAGCGCCACTTCCTCGAGCACGGCGAGGTCGCGATGCGGCCCCTGGTCCTGCGCGAGATCGCCGCCACGCTCGGGCTGCACGAAAGCACCATTTCGCGCGTCACCACCCAGAAATTCATGGCGACGCCGCGCGGCACCTTCGAGCTCAAGTACTTCTTCGGCAGCCACGTGGCCACCGAGGCGGGCGGCGCCGCCTCCTCCACCGCGATCCGGGCGCTCATCAAGCAGCTCGTTGCCGCGGAGGATGCGAAGGCGCCGTTGTCGGACGCGCGCATTTCCCAGATCCTCGGCGAGCAGGGCATCGTGGTCGCGCGGCGCACGATTGCAAAGTACCGCGAATCGCTGCAGATTCCTCCCGTCCACCAGAGAAAGGCGCTTTGACCATGAGCAGTGGGGGTAGACCATGAACCTTAATATCAGCGGTCACCACCTCGAAGTGACTCCAGCGCTGCGCAGCTACGTGCACTCGAAGCTCGGGCGCATCACGCGCCACTTCGACCACGTGATCGACGCGCACGTGATCCTGACGGCAAACAAGGTGAAGCAGAAGGCCGAAGTGACGCTGCACGTCCGCGGCAAGGACTTGCACTGCGAATGCGAGGAGGTTGACCTGTACGCGGCAATCGATCTGCTCGCCGACAAGCTTGACCGGCAGGTTCTCAAATACAAAGATAAACTGTACGACAAGCGAGTATGAGCCTCGTCGCGAAGATCCTCTCCGCCTCGCACGTCAGCCTCGACCTCCAGGCCTCGAGCAAGAAGCGCCTGTTCGAGCAGGCGGGCCTGCTGTTCGAGAACCTCGACGGCATCGCGCGCAGCCTCGTGTTCGACAGCCTGTTCGCGCGCGAGCGCCTCGGCTCGACCGGACTCGGACAGGGCGTGGCGATCCCGCACGGCCGCATCAAGGGCCTGAAAGAGGCGATCGGCGCGTTCGTGCGCCTGGCGCAGCCCGTGCCCTTCGACGCTCCGGACGGCGGCCCGGTCAGCCTGGTGTTCGTGCTTCTGGTGCCCGAAAAAGCGACCGAGAAGCACCTGCAGATCCTGTCGGAGCTGGCCCAGATGTTCTCCGACAAGGCGCTGCGCGAAGCGATGAGCCGGGCGCCCGACGCCGCAGCCCTATACGAGCTGATTGCGAGCTGGCAGCCGGATGCTGCAGGTCAACGTCGCGCGGCTGCATGAGGACAATCGCGAAGCGCTCGCCCTCGCATGGGTCGCGGGGCGCGAGGGCGGCACTGTGGTGCGCCGGGAGGCGGCGCAAGCCGCCTCGCTGATCGGCCATCTCAACCTCACCCATCCCAACAGCATCCAGGTCATCGGCGCGCATGAAGCCGGCCTCGCCGAGCGCCACACCGCCGCCAAGCGCACCGAGTTCGCCGCCCGCCTGATCGCCGCCGACCCGGTGGCGGTCGTGTTTGCCGACGCCATCACGCCGTTTCCCGAGCTCGTGGAGGCGGCTCGCGAGAGCCGCACCGCCATCTTCGCCACGCCGGTAAGCGCGGCGCGGGTGATCGAGAAGCTGTCGCGCTATCTCGCCAAGGCGCTCGCCGAGACAACCGAGATGCACGGCGTGTTCATGGACGTGCTCGGCCTCGGCGTGCTGATCACCGGCGAATCCGGCGTCGGCAAGAGCGAGCTCGGCCTGGAGCTCATCAGCCGTGGCCACGGCCTCGTCGCCGACGACGTCGTTGAGCTCTCGCGCATCGCGGGCGGCGCGCTGGAAGGGCGCTGCCCGCCGCTGCTCAGGGATTTCATCGAGGTGCGCGGCCTCGGTGTGCTCAACATCCGCACGATCTTCGGCGAGACCGCGGTGCGGCGGAAGATGAAGCTGCGGCTCGTGGTGCACCTCGCGCGGCCGTCGCCAGGCGCGCGCGATCCCACCGAGCGGCTCCCGCTCGCCGAGCTGACCGAGGAGATTCTCGGCGTCACCGTGCGCAAGGTGAGCATCCCGGTCGCCGCGGGCCGAAACCTCGCGGTGCTGGTGGAGGCGGCGGTGCGCAACGAGATCCTCAAGCTCCGCGGCATCGACTCGATGGCCGAATTTCTCGCACGTCAAAGCCAGGAAATCGAGAAAGGAGAACCCTGACCTCGCGCCTCATCGTCATCAGCGGGCTGTCCGGCTCGGGCAAGAGCATCGCCCTCAAGGTGCTCGAGGACGCCGGCTACTACTGCGTCGACAATCTGCCAGCGACGCTGCTCACTGAGGTTGCCGACTTCCTCGCGCTCGACGCCAGACAGGAGCGCATCGCGGTCAGCGTCGACGCGCGCAGCGCTTCGCTGCCCGCGCTTCCCGAGAACATCGAGCGCCTCAAGAGCCGTGGCTTCGACTGCCGCGTGCTCTACCTCGAGGCGAGCACGCCCACTCTGCTGCGGCGCTTCTCGGAGACGCGGCGGCGCCATCCGCTCGCCGACGGCCTAACGCTGCCCGAGGCGATCGAGCGCGAGCGCTCGCTACTCGCCGGCGTCGCGCCCCTCGGCAGCCGCATCGACACGAGCGACCTGCAGCCGCGCGTGCTGCAGAACTGGATCCGCGATCTGCTCGGCGTCGGGAGCGGCGCGCTCTCGCTGCTCTTCGAATCGTTCTCGTATAAGCAGGGTATCCCGCTCGATGCGGACTGGGTGCTCGACGCGCGCATGATCGCGAACCCGCACTACGACCCGCAGCTGCGGCCTTTCACCGGACGGGACACGCCCGTAATCGAGTATCTGGAGGCCGACGCGCTGGCGCAGCGCTGGCTTGCCGATGTGCGCGCGCTGCTCGGCCGCTGGCTGCCGGAGGTCGTGCGCGAGAACCGCAGCCACGTCACGGTTGCGATCGGCTGCACCGGCGGGCGGCATCGCTCCGTGTACCTCGCAGAAAAGCTTGCCGCCGCCTTCCGTCCCGACTGGCGCGTGCTGGTGCGCCATCGCGGGCTCACCGAAGAGCACGCGCAATAGAGAATCTTCCGCTTTTCACGCTGCACACCGTGCTTTTTCCGGGCGGGCGGCTGCCGCTGCGCATCTTCGAGAAGCGCTACATGGAAATGGCCAAGGCCTGTCTCAAGGACGGCTCCCCCTTCGGCGTTTGCCTGATCCGCGAGGGACGGGAAGTCGGTGCTCCCGCCACGCCGAGCGACGTGGGCACGCTCGCGCGGATCGCAGCCTGGGACATGCCGCAGTTGGGCGTCCTGCACGTGAGCGTGCGCGGCGAAGGCCGCTTCCGTATTCTCGAGCGCCACCTCCAGGCCGACGGACTTGCTCGCGCTCGGGTTGAAATTCTTCCGGACGAGAGTGACGCCGCCGTGCCCCCGGCCTGCTCTGCTTCGGTGAAGCTCCTCGAGCGTGTTATCGAGCAGCACCCGGAGCTGCTCGAGCGGCCGCACCGGCTCGACTCGTGCGTGTGGGTGAGCTCGCGGCTCGCGGAGATCCTGCCGCTGCCGCTGGCAGCGAAGCAGGCGCTGCTCGAGCTCGACGATGCGCGCGCGCGGCTGGAGCGCCTGAACGAAGCCCTTGCAGGAGCCCCCTGACGGGCGCCGGCAGCGCGCTCGCGCACGCCTCGCGCAACGTGAGCCAACCGGCGCCGGCCGCCAACGTCACCTCGCACAGCACCGGCTGGATGTGCAGCCGGAAATGCGTGAAGCCGTGATGGATGGGTGCGAGTTTGCGTGCCGAGCGGACCGGGACCGGGGGCATCTCTTCCGGAAAACACCATAGCCCGCCCCAGATGCCAGCCGAAGGCCGGCGCTCGAGCAGGACCTTTGCTCCATCGGTCGCGACGAACCAAGTTGCGCGCCTGAGCGGCAAGCGGGGCCTGCGCCGCGCCGCCGGCAGCTCGGCAATGCGTCCGGTCTTACGCGCGACGCAGCCCCCCCTCACCGGGCAAGCGCCGCATTGCGGGTTGCGAGTGCATACGGTTGCACCAAGATCCATGAGAGCCTGGGTATAGGTCTCAATCCCGTGCCGCGGCAGCAAGCGTTCGGCAAGCGGCCAAAGCGCATTCTCGCCTTCCACGCCGTAAGCCCGTGATAGAACCCGCCTGACATTGCCATCGAGGATCGCGGCGCGCTCGCCGAAGGCGAACACCGCGATCGCGGCCGCGGTCGAACGCCCGATCCCTGGCAGCTTTCCGATCCCGTCTCGGTTGCGGGGAAAGCCATTGCGCGCTATCTGTTGCGCCGCCTTGTGCAGATTGCGACCGCGCGCGTAGTAGCCCAGGCCGCTCCAGAGGCGCAGCACGCCATCCTCGGAAGCCGCAGCAAGCATTTCGACGGTGGGGTACTTCGCAAGAAATCTGTGGTAGTACGGTATGACGGTCCCCACCTGCGTCTGCTGCAGCATGACTTCCGAAAGCCAGACACGGTACGGGTCGCGCGTTCCCTGCCAGGGGAGCCCGCGGCGGCCGTGGCGCCGTTGCCAGGCGACCAGCTTTTGCGCGAAAGACATGCGGTAACATTCTCGCAGATCATGCTGGCGTTCACCCTGCGCCGTCTCGCCCAGGCGGTCCTCGTGATGCTCACCGTCGGGTTGATCGCCTTTTCGCTGTTCCGCTTCGTCGGCGATCCGGTCATGTTCATGCTCGGCCAGGATGCGACGCCCGAGCAGCGGGCCGAAATCACGCGAATGCTGGGGCTCGACCGGCCGTTCTACGTCCAATATCTGCGCTTCCTCGGCAATGCCCTGCAGGGCGAGTTCGGTCTGAGCCTGCGCCAGGTGCAGCCGGTATCGCGGCTCATCGTGGACCGGCTGCCGGCGACGCTGGAGCTCTCGTTGGTCGCGGCGTTCTTCGCGCTGGCATGCGGCATTCCAATGGGCGTCTACACGGCTCTGAAGAGAAACACCTGGTTGGCGCACGTGATGCTCGCGGTATCTCTCGCCGGAGTGTCGCTGCCCACGTTCCTCATCGGCATCCTGCTCATCCTCGTATTCTCGGTTCAGCTCGGCTGGATGCCCTCGTTCGGGCGCGGCGAGACGGTCGCGATCGGCTGGTGGACCACGGGGCTGCTCACCGCCTCGGGGCTGAAGGCGCTCATCCTGCCCGCGATCACGCTCGGCCTGTTCCAGATGACGCTGATCCAGCGCCTCGTGCGCTCCGAAATGCTGGAGGTGCTGCGAACCGACTACATCCGATTCGCCCGCGCGCGCGGCCTGACCGACCGCGCGGTGCACTTCGGGCATGCACTCAAGAACACACTCGTTCCGGTGATTACCATTACCGGCCTGCAGCTTGGCGCCATCATCGCGTTCGCGATCATCACGGAAACGGTGTTCCAGTGGCCCGGCATGGGGCTGCTTTTCATCCAGGCGGTGAGCTTCGCCGACGTGCCGGTCATGGCGGCGTACCTTTGCCTGATCGCAATGTTCTTCGTGGTGATCAACCTGGTGGTCGATCTCCTTTACTATGCGGTCGATCCTCGCCTTCGCCTGCGCCCGACATGACCAGTCCCATCGATCGCATCCGCTCCTGGCAACCCGAGCTGACCTGCATCCGGCGCGACATTCACGCGCATCCTGAATTGTCCTTCCAGGAGCAGAGAACATCCGGGATCGTCGCCGACTATCTGCGCAAGCTGGGCGTCGAAACGCATACCGGGCTCGCCAAGACCGGGGTGGTCGGCGTCGTTCCGGGCCGGAAGAACGGCCCGAGAAGCATCGCGCTCCGCGCCGACATGGATTGCCTTCCGATCGAGGAAGGCAACACCTTCGAGCACCGCTCGAGAAACGCGGGCCGCATGCACGCCTGCGGCCACGATGGCCACACCACGATGCTGCTCGGGGCGGCACGCTATCTCGCGGAGACCCGCAACTTCGCCGGCACCGCGTACCTCGTGTTCCAGCCCGCCGAGGAAGGCGGCGGCGGCGGCGAGGTCATGGTGAGGGAAGGACTGTTCGAGCGCTTCCCCGCGACCGAGGTGTACGCCCTGCACAACTGGCCGGGCCTGCCGCCCGGACAGATGGCGGTGCGCGCCGGACCGGTGATGGCCGCCACCGACGAAGTGAGTATCACGCTGCGTGGCCGCGGCGGCCACGGCGCGATGCCGCATCTCGTCGTCGACCCAGTAGTGGCGGCGGCGCAGGTGATTACGGCGCTGCAGACCATCGCCAGCCGCAACGTGAGCCCGGTCGACTCGGTCGTGGTGAGCATCTGCTCGATGCAGACAAGTCAGCTCGGCGCGTTCAACGTCGTCCCGGACGACGTGCGCCTGGTCGGCACCGTGCGCACTTTCCGCCCCGAAACCCGCGACCTGGCGGAGAAAAGGCTGAAGGAGATCGTCACCAAGGTCGCCGACGGCCTGGGATGCGCGAGCGACATTCAATACAGCCGCGGCTACCCCGCCACGATCAACAGCGCGCGCGAGGCGCAGTTCGCGGCACGCGTCGGCGAGCGCGTGTTCGGCAAGGGCAACGTGGTCACCGAGCATGAGCCCACCATGGGCGGGGAGGACTTCTCCTACATGCTGCAGGCCCGGCCCGGCGCCTATATCTTCCTCGGCCAGGGCGGCGCGGCGGGCGGTTGTCTTTTGCACAATGCCAAGTACGATTTCAACGATGAGGTGATCCCGCTGGGCGCCGGCTACCTCGCCGCCCTGGTGGAAGAGGCCTCGCCGATCAAATGAGGAGAGGAGGAGGACCATGAAGAAGCTCGTATTCGCGACGCTGCTCGCATGCGCGGGGCTCGCCCACGGCGTGAACCTCAAATGGGCGGCGCAGAACGACATCCTGACGCTCGATCCGCACTCGCAGAACCACGCCACCACCAACGCGATGATGCAGCACACCTATGAGGGGCTGACGCGCTACAACAAGCAGTATCAGCCCGAGCCGAGCCTCGCGACAAGCTGGAAGCAGCTCTCCGACACGCATTGGCGCTTCACCCTGCGGAAGGGCGTCACGTTCCACGACGGCAGCCCGTTCACCGCGGACGACGTGGTGTTCTCCTTCGGGCGCATCCAGCAGAAGCAGGGCACGATGCAGATCTACGTCACCGGCGTGAAGGAGATCGTGAAGGTCGATGACTACACCGTGGATTTCATCCTGTCGGGCCCGGTGCCGATTCTCCTCAGGAACATCGTCGACTTTCGCATCATGAGCAAGTCGTGGTCGGAGAAGCATCGCTCGCAGAACGTGCAGGATTATGCGAAGAAGGAGGAAACCTACGCTTCGCGCAACACCAACGGCACCGGCCCGTACATGATCAAGGGCTGGGCGCCGGACAAGGAGATCGTCTTCACGCAGCACAAGGGCTGGTGGGGCAAGCTCGACGGCAACGTGACCGACGTGGTGTACAACCCGGTCAAGTCGGACGCCACGCGCGTCTCGGCGCTGCTCGCGGGCGACGTGGACCTCGTCACCGACCTCCCGGTTCAAGACGTCGATCGCCTGCGCAAGGAGCCGAAGCTCAAGATCCTCGACGGCCACGAGGTGCGCACGATTTTCATCGGCATGGACCAGCACGCCGAGGAGCTCAAGTACTCCAACGTCAAGGGCAAGAACCCGTTCAAGGACGTGCGCGTGCGCAAGGCGCTCAACATGGCGCTCGACCGCGAGGCGATCAAGCGCGTGGTGATGCGCGGGCTTTCCATCCCGGCGGGCATCATGGTCGCGCCCGGCGTGCACGGCTACTCGAAGGACATCGACGTGGTGATGAAACCCGACCCCGCCGGCGCGAAGAAGCTGCTCGCCGAGGCGGGCTATCCCGACGGCTTTGAGTTCACGCTCGACTGCCCGAACAACCGCTACGTCAACGATGAGAAGATCTGCCAGGCGCTGGTCGGCATGTGGGCCAAGGCCGGGCTGCGCGTGAAGCTGAACTCGATTCCGTTCGCGAACTTTATCCCGAAGATCCTGAACTTCGATTCGAGCGCCTATCTCCTCGGCTGGGGCGTGGCGACGTTCGACGCGCAGTACACGTTGCAGTCGCTCGTGCGCACCAAGACCACCGGCGCGGACGGCAACTTCAACCAGGGGCGCATCTCGGATCCCAAGCTCGACACCACGATCGACGCCATCAAGATCGCGACCGACCCGCGTGCGCGCGACGCGCTGCTGCGCGAAGGGCTGGTCGCCACGCGCGACCAGCACTACTACGTGCCGATCCACCATCAGCTGCGCCCCTGGGCGATGAAGAAGAACGTCAGCACCGTGCACAAGGCCGACGACCGGCCCGAGTCGCGCTTCGCGCGGGTTGATGGAGGAGTCTGATTCTCCGCAGGATCTGGGACCACGACGTCGCCTGGAGCTTTCGCCGGTCGCCGGTCACCGTCGTGGCGGCCGCGCTGACGCTCGTTTGCGTCGGCGCGGCCGCGTTCTCTCCCTGGATCTCGCCGCAGAACCCGTTCGACGCCGCCGCGCTTGACCTGAACGCGGCCTTCAAGCCGCCCGCCTGGATGGAAGGCGGCGACCCGGCGTTCCTGCTCGGCAGCGACAACCAGGGCCGCGACATCCTTTCGACCATCATGCACGGCGCGCGGATCTCGCTCGGCATCGGCCTCGCCTCGGTCGTTTTCGCGATGGTGTTCGGCGTGAGCCTCGGCCTGATCGCCGGCTACTTCGGCGGGCGGCTCGACGCGCTCATCATGCGCATCGCCGACGTGCAGCTTTCCTTCCCCGCCATCCTGATCGCGCTGCTGATCGACGGCGTGGCGCGGGTCGCGCTCGGCGGCGAGCGCCACGACGAGATCGTGATTCCGGTCCTCGTGCTCTCCATCGGCTTCGCCGGCTGGGTGCAGTATGCGCGCACCATACGCGGCTCGACCATGGTGGAGAAGGAGAAAGAGTACGTGCAGGCGGCGCGTGTCATCGGCCGCCGGCCGCTTGCCATCATGCTTTCCCATGTGCTGCCCAATGTTTTGGGGCCGGTGCTCGTCATCGCCACGATTCACATCGCGACCGCGATCATCACCGAGGCGACGCTCTCCTTTCTCGGGGTCGGGGTGCCGGCGACCCAGCCCTCCCTCGGCACGCTGATCCGCGTCGGCAACGAGTTCCTCCTTTCCGGCGAATGGTGGATCACCGTGTTTCCCGGCGTCGCGCTAGTCGTGCTCGTGCTATCGGTAAACCTGCTCGGCGACTGGCTGCGCGACGCGCTCAATCCGAAGCTTCGATGATTCTCGAAGTCGACGGGCTCACGGTGCAGTTCCCGACGCGGCGCGGCATCCTCACCGCGGTCGACTCGATCAGCTTCTCGATCGCGCCCGGCGAGGTGCTCGGTGTGGTGGGCGAGTCGGGCGCGGGAAAGTCGATCACCGGGCTCGCCGTCATCAGGCTGCTCGAGCCGCCGGGACGCATCGCCGCGGGCGAGGTGCGTCTCGAAGGCCGGCGCATCGACAAGCTGCCGCACGAGGAGATGCGCCGCATCCGCGGCCGCAAGATCGGCGTCATCTTCCAGGACCCGCTGACCTCGCTCAACCCGCTTTACACGATCGGCCAGCAGCTCGAAGAGACCATATTGACGCACTTGAAGGTCTCGCCAAAGGCCGCCCGGGAAAGAGCGCTCGCCCTCCTGCGGGAAGTCGGTATCCCGGCGCCCGAAGCGCGCTACAGCAACTACCCGCACCATTTCTCGGGCGGCATGCGTCAGCGCGTGGTCATCGCGCTCGCGCTCGCAGGCGAGCCGCGGCTTCTCATCGCCGACGAGCCGACCACGGCGCTCGACGTGTCGATCCAGGCGCAGATCATCACGCTGCTCAAGCGCCTCGCCGCAGAGCGCGGCGCCGCGGTCATGCTCATCACGCATGACATGGGGGTAATCGCGGAGACCGCGCAGCGCGTCGCCGTGATGTACGCGGGCCGCATCGTCGAGATCGGCCCGGTGCGCGACGTCATCCACGCGCCGCGTCACCCGTACACCGTGGGGCTGATGGGCTCCATACCGAGGATCGGCGCCCGGAAAACCCGTCTTTTGCAGATCGACGGCGCGATGCCCCGGCTGAACGCGATCCCGCCGGGCTGCGCCTTCAACCCGCGCTGCCCGCGGCGTTTCGAGCGCTGCACGCGCGATCGGCCCGAACTCCTTGCCGCCGGGACGAGCCGGGCGGCGTGCTGGCTGCATGCCGCTTCTTAAGCTGGATTCCGTCAGCCGCGACTTCGACGTGTCGCGGCCGTGGCTCAACCGGGTGATCGAGCACGAGCCGCGCCGCATCCTCCGCGCCGTCGATCGGGTCAGCTTTGAAATTTCTAAAGGAGAAACCCTGGCTCTCGTCGGCGAGTCGGGTTGCGGCAAGTCCACCGTCGCGCGCCTGATTGCCCGCCTGTACGCGCCGACCGAGGGCCGCATCGAGTTCCGTGGCCGGCGGCTCCAGATGATCTTCCAGGACCCCTACGCGAGCCTTAACCCGCGCTGGCGCGTGCGCACCATCATCGCCGAGCCGATGCAGTTCCTGAATGAAAAAAAACCCGTAGAGAATTTTCTCCTGCAGGTGGGCCTGTCGCCCGACGATGCCGAGCGCTACCCGCACGAGTTCTCCGGGGGCCAGCGCCAGCGCATCTCGATCGCGCGCGCGCTTGCCGGCGAGCCCGATCTGCTCATCTGCGACGAGCCGACCTCGGCGCTCGACGTCTCGGTGCAGGCGCAGATCCTGAACCTGATGGCCGAGCTGCAGCAGCGCCTCGGGCTCACGTATCTCTTCATCTCGCACAACCTGGCGGTGGTGTCGCTCGTCGCCGACCGGGTCGGCGTCATGTACCTCGGCCGCATTGTCGAGCTCGCGGGCGCCGCGGAGCTTTTTTCCCGGCCGCGCCATCCCTATACCCGAATGCTGCTGGACGCGGTGCCCGACCTCGGCATGAGCGGCAAGCCGCGCACGCCGGTCGCGGGCGAGGTGCCGAACCCGCTCGCCCCGCCTGCGGGCTGCGCCTTCCATCCACGCTGTCCCTACGCCAATCCGCGCTGCCGGATCGAGATGCCGCGATTCAGCGAGGGCGTTGCCTGCCACGCGGTCGAGGAAGGACGGATCTGATTAGCGGACGTTCGCGACCCCGAAAGGCACGTGGCCCGCGGCAACGTAGGCGCGCGCCGAATCGACGTGCCCGCGCTGGTCGTCGAAGTAAAAATCGGGCTCGAACGATCTCAGGAACTCGCCCTTGGCCAGGCCGCCGAGAAACATCGCTTCGTCCACCGCGATGTTCCATTCCATCAGCGTTCG
The DNA here is from genome assembly GCA_036258355.1 of Burkholderiales bacterium. GTDB lineage: Bacteria > Pseudomonadota > Gammaproteobacteria > Burkholderiales > SG8-39 > SCGC-AG-212-J23. The sequence continues at coordinate 3,609 of DATADT010000147.1, read as the reverse complement.
CACCGCGCGCTCGTGCGCCGGTGCGCTGCGCGCCGTGACCAGCGCCGTCCTGATCCTGACCGCAGAGTTCTTTTCGCTTTGCAACCGATGCAGCGCCTCGAGGAGCGGCTTAAACGGCCCGGGCGGAAGCGGCTGGAGCGCGCGCGCCGTCTCGTGCTGGGTGAACGCGTCCAGCCCTTCGCGCTGATAGACGCGCTCGGCCTCGTCTGAAAAGAGCACCGCGTCGCCGTCGAACGCGATGCGCACTTCGTCGGCGTGGCGGCTCGCCGCCTGCGGCGACTCCGGGTATACGCGCGCCGCCGGCACCTTGGCGTCGAGCGCTGCCATGACGTCGGCCTCGTTTGCCGACAGGAAAAGGTTGGCCTTGAGCGCGTCGAGATAGCGGTACGGGCTGCGGCCGCGCGTAAACACGCCGCGCTCGATGGCGAGCCCCGCCTGCTTGGCCGAGCGGAACACGCGCAGGCCCGAAACCGGGTCGTTCTTCGACAGCACCACCACCTCGACGCGGCTCTGGCCGGGCGTATTGAACGCGAGCAGTTTCTTCACCAGCGGGAACGCCACGCCTTCGCGCGCCGGCACATCGAGCCGGGCATACTGCAGGGCGATGTATGCCGGCTCGCCGTCCTTCTCGAACACGCGGTTCTCTTCTTCGAAGTCGAACAGCGCCCGCGACGAGATCGCTACGACCAGCTTGCCTTCGACCGAGTACGGCAATGGCCCTCCCCCTGGCGTCAGTACACTACCACGCTGCGGATTGACTTCCCTTCGTGCATGGCGAGCTGCACTTTTCCCACTGCGAGCGGCTTTCCCGCTTCCCAGGCGACGGCGGCGCGTGCGTCCATAAAGGGCTTTCCCGAGACCTTGGAGCGGGTGATGGGAATCGAACCCACGTCCCGGCCCGCCTAACGCCGCGGATTCTAGGGGGTCCAGATCGGACCCTCAACGCAGCGGTTATCCGAGCTGGGCTGTTTACTATGACGACGGCCAGTGCTGCATGGTGATGCGGTTACTGAGAACACCGTACGGCCGCCGCCCAATCCGTCCGGGCACTGGCTCCTATTTGTGTGAGTGACTGGATACGGCGCCAATGGTAGCCATCAGAGGGAAGAATCTCGGGGCGCTTCGCTTACATTTGTGGTATGGCGGCACGTCTTGCGTATCATGCCGCGGCGCATCACTCGACGAAGTTCTCGAGGCGGCAAAGTCCGGCGGGCTTGTATCTCGCGACGCTTGCTCCATGCGCGAGGTAACCCGGCGATCGCATCTCGCTTGGCGCGCCAAAGCGGGCGTGCCCGACCCCGCAAGGTGAAAGCCACAAGGCTGTAGCAATTCAATAGCAAATGATACGGAAGATAGAACCAGAACAGCCACCCGGGCATGTTCTTCAGATACGTCCACGCTAGGTTGCGATGCCCGTAGTAGAGCTGGAAGTCACTGCGGCTGCCCGTGATGCCCGATCCGAGGTGCTCAACAACTGCTTGGGGGACATACAAGCATCTTCCACCGGCTAAACGCAGCCGAAATCCCAAATCCACATCTTCGCTGTAGCAAAAGTAATCCTCATCGAAAAGACCTACGTCTACGACGTCCTTTGTGCGGTACAGAGCTGCGGCGCCGCACGGTGAAAAGATTTCCTGCGGTGAATCGTATGCCGATCCGTCGACGCATCCATGTCCTTCCCGCCACGACAAGCCACTGACGTGATAAACGTCACCAACGCCATCCAGGTGACTTGGATCTTTCGCGTCAAGCATGCGGCATCCAAAAGAATTGAACTGCGGCGACGTGTTTGCTGCGGCGATGAACTGTTCGAGCCATTCGCGATGTGGAAAAGCGTCTGGATTCAGCAGCGCTAACCAATTGGCGGTAACCAGGTTCCGAATCGCATAGTTATTTCCTCCAGCAAAGCCCAGGTTTCGGCCCAGCCGTACAATCTGCAGATTTGTCGGTCCACTTGGCAGTCCATCGAGCGAAGCATCGGTGGAGCCGTTGTCAACGATGATTACTCGGAAATCTCTGAAGGTCTGCGCATGCAGGCTCGCCACAACCTTTGACAGCCACGGCCCAGCGTTGTAGTTAATCACGACGACGTCAACGAGCGCCATGGTGTCAACAAGTCGAATCAGCAGGATAATGCGAGAAGTTTTTGCTCCTCTTGTCCGCTGCAGAGAACGCAGAGTGTACGTAGTCGTTGAGCAGGTTAACTGCGCTTTGCTAACTACTAAAGTCAGCTCCCTAGAATACCCGGAAAACCTACGACTACGAATGACCAGACCGCCACGCAAATGTAGTAAGCACAAACGTGCCCAATAGACGCGGGTCGATTCTTGATTCATTGAGTTGCAGCCACATACAGTGCTGTCCGGTTAATTAATTAAGCCTGAGAGGCCCGTAAGCTCCTGAGGCGGCGTAAATAAATGAACATTTTGCTTGGTCTCGATTTGAACTTCGACTCCAGCTCTGCGACCCTGCGCAGCAATGCGTCGGGGGGATGGAAGATGAACCAAGGCAAGCTGGTGTTCGCGCAATTGACCGAGCATTTGCCGTTGACGTTTCGGCGGTGCGTTGCGCGATATCGGGGCGAGTTCAAAGTCAGGTCGTTCAGTTGCCTTAATCAATTCCTGTGCATGGCGAACGCCACGGATTCTAAGGTTCTCTGCGCGTCGTTGAAAACAACGCCCGACAGACTGGTATCGATACCGTGTCGACCGCCCACTCTACGACGGCCGGATACCCGGTTTGGGAACGCTTCGAGGTTGTCTTCACTCCACAACGACCGTTACGCGCTGACCGCTGTTGTTGCCGTAGCCTCCGAAGTTCCACTGCTGTTCCATCGGCTGCATATTGCCTTCCGAATCGGTGGCACGTACGCAGAGAATGTGCGTGCCGCGTCTGGCGTTCCAGCGAAATGTCCACGTCCTCCAGGCATACGGCGAGTCCGGCTTGCCCAGCTGCGCCTCGGACCAAGGCGGATCCCGTCCACGCTCCTTCCACGCGGGAGCACTCCCATGCTTTGCCGGTAAGAGTGATGGCGCCTGCTTGGACCAACCGGGTCCGCGTCAGAAAATCCGGAATCCCGAGAGGAATCATCAGCGCGCGCACTCTGATCAAGGTCACCGCTTCTCCCGGTTCGTCCGCCGTCCGCGAATACCGGTAAACCCTTGCCATCTGGTATCCCTGAAGACGCGGTCCGTGTCGGCGTTACCCGCTACCGTCGCCGACGGTGGGAAACGCTCTGCCGCCCACTGATGTTCCATTAGTGTGTCGCTTAAACGACACGAATTCCACCTTATGAAGGTTCGGCGAGCCGTCCACTAGTCAAACGGGCGACTGACCCCCGAAGGTAGGCAGGCAATTCAAGCTCCAGGAACCAAATTCGTGGGACCGGAAACCATTCCTGGTAGAGGGGACCTCAGCGGCGGGAAGCTGAATGGAGCGGGCGAAGGGAATCGAACCCTCGTATAGAGCTTGGGAAGCTCTCGTTCTGCCATTGAACTACACCCGCGGAAGCTCAATCATAGTCGAATGGGGTTCATCCAGCGCTTCGTAGGGGTTTTGCTCGGCCTGCTGTTCTTGGCCGCGGTCTTCGTATTCGCGTCGCTCGCGCTC
>DATADT010000146.1:0-17963 GCA_036258355.1 Burkholderiales bacterium | reverse complement strand
TCACGCCGCCCTCGGGCGCCGCGGAGGTCGTGCGCCGCGCGGCGCGCGCCCCCGCGCGCGAAGCGAAGGCCTTCGACGGCGGCTACGAGCTTTCGAGAGACCCCTGCGTAGGCAACTCCTATCACACCTTTGCCGGCATCCGCGCGCAGGTGGCGGAGTACGTCGCCGACTTCATCGTGAAGCACTCGAAGCAGCCGCGCTAGACCCGCCTACGCCGCCCTTTGAAGTGCAACCACGTCGAGCGGATCCGCCAAGCCCGCTGATCGTGTGGCATAGCTCGCCTCACGGGGGATGATTTATAGTCTCGCCGGGGGAGGGGGATGGCCGCAGTACAGTCGAAGTCCACGCTGCTTGGCCTGCAGAAGGTCGAGCTTTTCAAGGGCCTTGATAGCTACGCCCTGCGCGATATCGCGGCGCAGTGCCGTTGGAGGCGCTGCAGCCGCAACGAGCACGTCCTGCGCCGCGGCGATGCCGGCTGCGACGTGCATTTCGTGATCGCAGGGACGCTGCGCATTACGGCGGCCGCAGGCCGCGGGCGGCGCATCATCTTGCAGGACGTCGGCGCGGGCGACGTATTCGGCGAGCATTCGGCGATCGACGGCCGCGAGCGCGTGGCCGACGTGCGCGCGCTGCGCGAGTCGCTGATCGCATCGATGCCGGGCGATGTGTTCCGGGCGATCGTCGCCAGCCACGGCTCGGTGCGCGAGCGGCTGCTGCAGCGGCTGACCGGCTCGATACGCGAGCTCACCGACCGCGTGCTCGAGCTCGGCGCGCAGCCCGTGCAGCGGCGCATCCGGATCGAGCTTCTGCGTCTCGCCCGCATCGCCGGCGTGGACGACAACAGCTCGCGGCTCGACCCTGCGCCGACGCATTACGAGGTCGCGAGCCGCGTCGGCACCGCGCGCGAGCAGGTCACGCGCGAGCTGTCCCGCCTGGTGCGGCAGGGGGTGCTCGAGCGGGCCGGGCGCGCGCTCGTGCTGCGGGACGTGGCGGCGCTGGAGCAGCTTGCCGTAGCCCCGGGCCCGGACTGACAAATCTTTTCCGTGTTTTTACAGCTTTAAAACAAGCTGGCGAGCGCCTCGCCGTATCGTGTCATCCATGATCCGCATCATGCTGATCGACGATCATGCGCTGGTGCGCGAAGCGCTCGGCCGGCTGCTGGAAGACGTATCCGATCTGCGGGTGGTCGGCTCGTTCGACGAGGCCGAGGCCGCGGTGAGCTTTGCGGGGCGTGAGGAGCCCGACGTCGCCATCCTCGACGTCGCCATGCCAAGGACAAGCGGCATCGAGGTCGCGCGCCGCCTGCGCGCCGTCTCGCCCCGGACCCGGCTCCTCATGCTGTCCATGCACGCGCGCGCCGACTATGTCCAGCAGGCTTTGCGCGCGGGCGCGCACGGCTATGTGCTCAAGGAGTGTGCGGGCCAGGAGGTGGTGGCCGCCGTGCGCGCCGTGCATGCCGGCGAGCGCTACCTCAGCGCCCAGTTGTCGGAGCACGACCTCCAAAAAGAGGCCTCCGACGACCCGCTCGAGCGCCTGAGCGCGCGGGAGCTCGAGGTGCTCAAGCTCGTGGTGGAAGGCAATACCAGCCACCAGGTGGCAACGATGCTAGGCTTGTCGCCCAAGAGCATCGACACCTACCGCAGCCGTCTCATGACCAAGCTCGACCTCCACCACCTCCCCGCGCTGGTCAAGTTCGCGATTCGCCGCGGCCTGACGAGCTCTTGAGCGCCCGGCCGTGGCGATCCTGCTCGTCGAGGACGACGCCGCCGACGCCGAGCGCACCCTGCACGCACTGCGTGAGGCGAGCCCCGCGAGCGAAGTGCATTGGGTCAAGAACGGCGCCGAAGCGCTCGAGTACCTGTTCTGCAGCGGCCCGTACGCCGGACGCGACCCCGACGATGCGCCGCGGCTCGTGCTGCTCGACATCAAGATGCCGAGGATCGACGGCATCGAGGTGCTGCGCAGAATGAAAGGCTCGCAGCTGCGGGCGATTCCCGTGGTCGTCATGACTTCGTCCAGCGAGGAGCGCGACGTGCTTGAGAGCTATCGCCTCGGCGCCGAAGCGTACGTCGTCAAGCCGGTGCAGGCGCACGCGCTGCGCGCCGCGGTCTCGCGCCTCGGCCTCGCGCCGGGAAGCTAAAAAGCCTCGTATAATCGCGGCCTTGGCCGCATCGCTGTTCACACTGGGGTTGAATCACCAGACCGCGCCGCTCGCCGTGCGGGAGCGCGTGGTGTTCCATGTCGAGCGCCTGCACGAGGCGCTTTCCGAGCTCAAGCGAAACCTCGCCCGTGAAGCGGCGATCCTCTCAACCTGCAACCGCACCGAAGTGTATGTCTCGGCGGACGAGAAGCCCGACGAGCTCGCACGCTGGCTCGCCCAGTACCACCACCTCGCCCCCGGGGAGCTGCAGCCCTACCTCTACACGCTGCCCCGCGAGCAGGCGGTGCGCCATGCGTTCCGCGTCGCCTCGGGTCTCGACTCGATGGTGCTCGGCGAGCCGCAGATCCTCGGCCAGATGAAGGAGGCGGCGCGCGCCGCGGAGTCGGCCGGCACGCTCGGCAGCCTGCTGCATCGCCTCTTCCAGCGCTCCTTCGCGGTAGCGAAGGAAGTGCGCTCGACCACGCGCGTCGGCGCGGCGAGCGTGTCGATGGCGGCGGCCGCGGTGAAGCTCGCGGCGCGCATCTTTCCGAGCCTCAAGGACCAGAGCGTGCTGCTCATCGGTGCTGGCGAGATGATCGAGCTCACGGCCACGCACTTCGCGGCGCAGGCGCCGGCGCGCATCACGGTCGCCAACCGCACGCTCGAGCGCGCCGAGCGCCTGGCGGGCCGCTTCAACGCGCAGGCGATCGAATTGCGCTCGCTCGGCGAGCGGCTGCACGAGTACGACATCGTTGTGTCCTGCACCGCCTCGTCGCTGCCGATCCTCGGCAAGGGCCTGCTAGAGCGCGCGCTGCGCGCCCGGCGGCGCCGGCCGATCTTCATGGTGGACCTCGCGGTGCCGCGCGACATCGAGCAGGAGGCGGGCGAGCTCGACGATGTGTTCCTCTACACGGTCGACGACCTCGCGGGCATCGTGAGCGCGAACCTCGACTCGCGGCGCTCGGCGCTCGAGCAGGCCGAGGCGATCATCGAGGCCCAGGTCGGCCAGTTCATGCACTGGATGCGCCTGCGCGAGGGCGTGCCGCTGATCCGTGCGCTGCGCGACGAGGCGGACGCCGCGCGGCGCGAGGAGCTTGAGCGCGCGCTGAAAGCGCTCCAGCGCGGCGAGAATCCGGCACAGGTGCTCGACGCGCTGTCGCGCAAGCTGACCAACAAGCTGATGCACGGCCCGACGCAGGCGCTTTCCGAGACCCTCGCGCGCCTGAGCCGCCCGAAGTGAACCCGACGCAGTGAATCCCCGCTTGCGCGCCAAGCTCGACGGCATGGTCGGGCGGCTGAGCGAGCTCGACGGCCTGCTTGCCGCCGAGAATGCGACGCGCGACCTCGAGCAGTTCAAGCGCCTCTCGCGCGAGCACGCCGAGATATCGTCGCTGGTCTCGCTTTTCAACGACTATCTCCAGGTGGAGCGCGACGCGGCCGAGGCGCGCGAAATGGTCGCCGACCCGGCGATGAAAGCCTACGCCGACGAGGAGCTGAAGAAGGCGCGCGCGGCAATGGAGCGGCTCGAGGCGGAGCTGCAGACAGCGCTGTTGCCGAAAGACCCGAACGATGAGCGCAACCTCTTCATCGAGGTGCGCGCCGGCACCGGCGGCGACGAATCGGCGCTCTTCGCAGGGGACCTTTTCCGCATGTACACGCGCTACGCCGAGCGCAAGGGCTGGCAGGTGGAGCTCATCTCCGAGAGCCCCTCGGAGCTCGGAGGCTACAAGGAGGTGATCGCACGCATCGCCGGCCAGGGCGCGTTCTCGAGGCTCAAGTTCGAGTCGGGCGGCCACCGCGTACAGCGAGTTCCGAAGACCGAGGCCCAGGGCCGCATTCACACCTCGGCCTGCACCGTGGCCGTGCTGCCGGAGGCCGATACCATCGACGACGTGGTTCTCAACGCGGCCGAGCTTCGCATCGATACCTTCCGCGCCTCGGGCGCCGGCGGGCAGCATGTCAACAAGACCGAGTCGGCGATCCGCGTCACGCACCTGCCCACCGGGATCGTGGTCGAGTGCCAGGACTCGCGCTCGCAGCACAAGAACCGCGAAAAGGCGCTCTCCGTGCTCGCGGCGCGCATCCGCGACAAGCAGGAGCGCGAGCAGCAGCAGAAGATGGCTTCGACGCGCAAGTCCCTGATCGGCTCGGGCGACCGCTCGGAGCGGATCCGCACCTACAACTTCCCGCAGGGGCGGGTCACCGACCACCGCATCAACCTCACGCTCTACAAGATCGACCGCATCATGGACGGCGAGCTCGAAGAGCTCATCGACGCGCTCGCCCACGAGCACCAAGCCGAGCAGCTCGCCAGCCTTACTGAAGAAGCAGCTTGACCGTCCAAGAGGCTCTAAGCTCGAGCGGCATCGACCCGCGCGAGGCGCGGCTCCTTCTCGCGGCTGCGACGGGATTCTCTGAAGCGAGCGTGTTCGCATTCCAGGAAAAATCTCTTCCCCGCGAAGCCGAGGATCGTTTCACCGGGTTCGTCTTACGCAGAAAGACGGGCGAGCCCGTGGCGTACATCCTCGGCCGCAAGGAGTTCTACGGCATCGAGCTCGCGGTCAACCCGGCAGTGCTCATCCCGAGACCCGAGACCGAGCTCCTGGTCGAGCTTGCGTTGGAAAGGGAATTCTCGGCGGCGGTTGACCTTGGCACGGGATGTGGCGCTGTCGCGCTGGCGCTCAAGAAGCATCGGCCGCACGCGCGCGTGGTCGCGGTGGAGGCGAGCGCGGCGGCCCTCGCGATGGCGAAGCGCAATGCGGCGAAGCACTCGCTGGAGCTCGACTTCCGCCACGGCCGCTGGCTAGAGCCGCTGGGCACCGAGCGTTTTGATCTCATTGTCTCGAACCCGCCATACGTCGCCGCTGAAGACCCGCACCTTGCCGACCTTCGCTTCGAGCCCGCAGCCGCGCTCGTAGGCGGCCGCGATGGCCTCGACGCCATCAGGGAGATAGCGCGCGGGGCCGCAGCGCACCTCGAGCCGGGCGGGTGGCTATTTCTCGAGCACGGCATGGGGCAGGACCGCGCCGTGCGCGAGCTGCTTTCCGCGGCGGGCCTTGAAGCAGTGACGAGCTGGCCCGATCTTGCGGGAATCACGCGGGTGAGCGGGGGAACGCGATAAAATCGCGGCCATGGACACTCAAGAGCGAATCAAGCAGCAGGTCACCGGCAACCGCGTCGTGCTCTACATGAAGGGCACGCCCCAGTTCCCGCAATGCGGCTTCTCGGCGCTCGCCGTGCAAGTGCTGAACGCCTGCGGCGTCAAGGACTTCGCCGCGGTCAACGTGCTCACCGACCAGGAAATCCGCGAGGGCATCAAGCACTACGCCAACTGGCCGACCATCCCGCAGCTCTACGTAAATGGCGAGTTCGTCGGCGGCTCGGACATCATGCGCGAGATGTACCAGTCGGGCGAGCTGCAAAAGCTGCTAGAGACCGAGAAGGCGTAAGCAGGATTTCGCCTGTCCGAGGTACCCGCCGCCGAACAGGTTCACGTGGTTGAGCAGGTGGTAGAGGTTGTACAGGTGCTTGCGCTTCTCGTATCCCGCGTCTAGCGCGAACGTTTCGTTATAGGCCCTGTAAAACTCGCGCGGGAAACCACCGAATAGCTCGGTCATCGCCAGATCCGCCTCGCGATCGCCGTAGTACACCGCCGGGTCGAACACAACCGGCCCATCCTTCGTAAAGCCCGCGTTCCCGCTCCACAGATCGCCGTGCAGCAGGGACGGTGCGGGTTGATGCTCGACTAGAAAAGTCCTTGGATCGACCAACGGGACGTCGAACCCGTTTCTGCGAGCGAGATCAATTTGCGGGCGCAAGCGCCGCTCGCGCCAGAATTCCGCCCAGTCGTCGCACCAGTCGTTCTTCTGCGGCGTCAAGCCGATGTAGTTATCGCGCGCCCACCCGAAGCGCGGCCCCGACTTTCGATGTGCATTGGCAAGCATGCGGCCGAGCGCGGCGAAGTCTCCTGCAGCAACGAGCTCGAGATATTCGAGCAGCAAGTACGCCTCGCCGCCCGCGACGCCGTGCGCAAGCGGCTCGGGAGCGCACAGTCCGGCGTTGCGCAAGGCGAGAAGTCCATCGGCTTCGGCCGCGAATGCCTCTTGCTGGTCGGGGGAATTCGTCTTGAGAAAGCGCCGCTTGCCGGCGATCACGACGGCGTGACAGCGATGGATGCAGCCGCCCGACGTCGGGGCTGCTTTCTCGATCCGAAGCTCCTGCCGCAGCGCCGCGCCTAGGCCGATGTGAGCCTCGTGTTGGCGAGGTTCAGCCGCTCGACCAGAATGCCGAGGAAGGCACGGTCGAAGTGGGCGCGGCAGCCGATCGAGGCGCGCTCCAGCTCGGCGGTGGGTACGCGCACGATGTGCGCGTTTTTCGAGGCGGTGACCGTGGCGCCGCGCTCGTGCCGCTCGGCGGAGAGGTAGGCCATCTCGCCGAAGCATTCGCCCGGGCCGAGGACGCTTAGGAGCTTGCGGTTCTTGGTGACGCGCGCTTCGCCCTCGAGGAGCACGCAGAAGAAGTCGCCCGGCTCGCCTTCACGCACGATGTCGGTGCCGGCCGCGACGCGCTGCCACTCGCCGACGCGCACCACTTCCCACAGCTCCGGCTCGGCGAAGCCCCGGAAAAACTTCATCGCGCGGAGCGCGGCGAACTTGTCGGCGTCGCCGAAGCTCTCGCGCCGCGCCGCGCCGCTGGCGCTGCGTAGTGCTCCGACCAGCTCGTCGGCGAACTCGTCGCCGCTGTGGTAGCGGGCCGCGGCGTCCTTCTGCATGGCGCGGCGCACGATGCGGTCGAGCGCCTCGGGCACGCCGCGCCGATGCGAGGACGGCGGCGCGGGCTCGTGCTGCGTGATCTGGTAAATGATGCTGAACTTGTTCGAGCCCTGGAACGGCAGCTTCCCCGTGAGCATCTGGTACATCACCACGCCGAGCGAGTAGAGGTCGGTGCGGTGGTCGACGAGCTCCTCGCGGATCTGCTCGGGCGACATATAGGCCGGCGAGCCGACACCGGTGATCTGCGTGGTTTCGGAGCCGATGTTAAGCGCGAGGCCGAAGTCGCTGATGCGAACATCGGTGGGCGAAGTCGCGTAGAGCAGGTTGCCGGGCTTGATGTCGCGATGCGTCACGCCTTGCATGTGCGCGTAGGCGAGCGCGCGCGCGCACTTGAAGATGATTTCCAAGGTCTGCTCGATCGGCAGCAATGTGTCGGCGCTGCAGAAGCGCTCTATCGTGCCGCCCGGGACGTACTCCATGACGATGTAGCCCGAATCTTCGCCGACGCCGGCGTCGTAGATCTGCGCGATGTGCGGGTGGTCGAGCTTGCCGGCGAGCGACGCCTCGGTGAAGAAAAGCTTCCGGAACAGCCTGCCGCGCGCCGGATCGCGCAGCGACTCGGGGAAAATGCGCTTCACCGCCACCTGACGGCCGCGGAACGGGTCCTGGCACAGGAACACCTCCGAGGTCGCCCCTTCGCCGAGCTTGCGGATCACTGGGTAGTTGGCGAGGTGCTCCAAGCGGCGGATTCCTCGCCTAGACCCCGGAAAGCTTGAGGTTCGCGAGCGCGAGGCGCTCGACCAGGATCTCCATGAAGGCGCGGTCGAACTTGTGCCGGCAGCTCTCCGAGGCCTGGTCGAGCCGGCGCGTCGGGATGGAAATGATGCTCGCGTCCGCTGCGGCGGTGACGTCCGCCCCACGCGCCTGCTCCTTGCGAGAGAGGTACGCCATCTCGCCGAAAGGCTCTCCGGCGCGCAGCACGTTGAGCAGCCTGCCGCGCTTGGTCACGTTTACCTCGCCTTGCGCGAGGATGCAGAAATGGTCGCCCGGCTCGCCTTCCTTCATCAGCGTCTCGCCGGCCGGCGCATGACGCCAGGTGGAGATGCGCACGACCTCCCAGAGCTCCGCGTCTGAGAAGTGCTCGAAGAACGGCAGCCGGCGCAGGGTCTCGAAGCGGTCCGAGTCGGCGAATTCTTGGCTTTTGCGCGCGCCGAAGTGCTCGGAGCGGAACGCCGCGGCGAGGTCGTCGGAGAAGTCGCCCCAATTCGCATAGCGCCTGGCGAGGTCCTTGGTCATCGCACGCTGCACGATCGCGTCGACCGCCTCGGGAATGCCGGCGCGGAACGCCGAGGGCGGGTGGGCCTCGGCGTGGGTGATCTGGTAGATCAGCGTGTAGTTGTTCGGCGCCTGGAACGGCAGCCGCCCGGTGAGCAGGTGATACATCACCACGCCGACCGAATAGATGTCGGTGCGGTGGTCGAGCGGCAGGTCCTTCACCTGCTCGGGCGACATGTAGGCTGGCGAGCCGATGCCGGCCACCTGCGTGGTCTCGGCGCCCGAGGCGATCAGCGCGGCGCCGAAATCGGTAATCTTCACCTCGGTCTCGCCGGTATGCAGGATGTTCGCCGGCTTCATGTCGCGGTGCGTGACGCCGAGCTTGTGCGCGAATTCCAGCGCCCGCGTGCACTTGAAGATGATCTCAACGATGCGCTCCACCGGCAGCAAAGACGACGGGCTACAGTACTTCTCGAGCGTGCCGCCGTCGACGTACTCCATCACGAGGTAATGCAGGTTCTCCTCCGCGACCGCGTCGTAGACCTGGCAGATGTGCGGGTGCTGCAGCTTCCCGGCGAGCTTCGCCTCGGTGAGGAAGAGCTTGCGGTAGATCTTGCCGCGCGCGGCATCGGCCAGGGATTCCGGAAACGCCACCTTGATCGCGACGTCGCGCAGGTTGAAGGGGTCGTTGCACAGGTACACCTCGGACGTCGCCCCCTCGCCGAGCTTGCGCACCACGGGGTACTTTCCGATCTGCGTGAAGCCCCCGCGCGCGCTCATCGCCGCAGGCGCTTGCGCGCGCGCGCGACTGCCCTGCGCACCTCGGCCGGCGCGGTGCCGCCGGGATGCCGGCGCGCGGCGACCGACCCTTCGAGCGTGAGGACGCGCTGCACGTCGGAATCGATCTTCCTGGAGAAGCTTTTCAGCGTTTCCAGGGGAAGGGCGGCGAGATCGACGCCGGCGGCCTCCGCGGCGCGCACTGCGCGACCCACCACGTCGTGCGCGTCGCGGAACGGCACGCCTTTACGCACGAGATAGTCGGCGAGATCGGTCGCCGTGGCGTGGCCCTCGCGTACCGCGGCGCGCATCGCCGCAGGCAGCGGCTCCAGGCCCGTGACCAGGCCGGTGAACACCGCCACCGAGTCCTTCAGCGTGTCGACCGCGTCAAACAGCGGCTCCTTGTCTTCCTGGTTGTCCCTGTTGTACGCGAGCGGCTGCGCCTTCATCAGCGTGAGCAGCGCGACGAGCGCGCCGAACACCCGGCCGCTCTTGCCGCGCACGAGCTCCGGCACATCGGGGTTCCTCTTCTGCGGCATGATGGAGGAGCCGGTGCAGTACGCCTCGGGCAGGCGCACGAAGCCGAAGCGCGGGTTCGCCCACAGCACGAGCTCCTCGGCGAGCCGCGACAGGTGCATCATGGCAAGCGCCGCGCAGGCGCAGAATTCGATCGCGAAGTCCCGGTCCGACACCGCGTCGAGCGAGTTCTCGCACAGCCCCTCGAAGCCGAGCTTGCGCGCGACGCGCCGCCGGTCGATGGGAAAGCTGGTGCCCGCGAGCGCCGCGGCGCCCAGCGGCAGCCGGTTCACTCTTGACCGAACTTCCAAAAATCTTTGTCTGTCGCGCTCAAGCATCTCGACGTAGGCGAGCAAGTGATGACCGAAAGTGATTGGCTGCGCGACCTGCAGATGGGTGAACCCCGGCATGATGAGGCCGGCATGGCGCTCGGCCTGGGCGAGCAGCGCGCCTTGCAGATCCGCGATCAGACCGCGCAGCTCGTCGATCTCCGCGCGCAGCCACAGCCGCACGTCGGTCGCCACCTGGTCGTTGCGCGAGCGTCCGGTATGCAGGCGCTTGCCCGCGTCGCCCGCGAGCGACGTCAGCCGCCGCTCGATGTTGAGGTGCACGTCCTCGGCGTCGAGCGACCAGCGAAAGCGCCCGGCGTCGATCTCACGCCCAATGCGCTCAAGGCCGCGCCGTATCGCAGCCGAGTCCCGTCGCGTGAGGACCCCCTGCGCGGCGAGCATGTCGGCGTGGGCAAGGGACGCCTGGATGTCATACTTGGCCAAGCGCTGGTCGAAGGCGACCGAGGCCGTGAAGCGCTTGACCCGCTCGTCGACGGGCTCGGCAAAGCGCGCGGACCAGGGCGAGCGCGTTCTTCTTCTTTGCATAAGAATACGGTTGAAGACCCCTTCGTAACCATGGTCAGTATAAGGCCAAACACCCATCCGGACCTGCTGCCGGACTTCCGCAACCTCGGCGTGATCGCGCGCATCCTGCTCGCGGTAAACGCGGCGATTCTGGCGGGCGCGCTCTTCGCATCGGCCGATCTCGCGCGGGCGCTGGAGCACTTCGTCCAGGCCGCCGCGTTCACCGAACCGCTGCTGCTGGTGATCATCGTGGCGCTGTTCGCGCTTTCCGGCACGCTGCGCCGGCTGCCGTACTGGGTTGGATGCGCATCGGTGCTTGCGCTGGTAGCGGTGCTCGTCGCCGCATACCTCGCCGCGATCGGCATGAACGATGCGCCGGCGCGCATCGTCCTGTTCGCCATACTCATCGCCGCGGCGCTGCTCGCGTACTTCCGCCTGCTCTGGAAGGCGCACTCGCCGGCGCTCGCCGAAGCGCGCCTGCAGGCGCTGCAGGCGCGCATCCGGCCACACTTCCTGTTCAACAGCCTCAACGCGGTGCTCGCGCTCATCCGTCGCGATCCGCAGCGCGCCGAGCGCGCGCTGGAGGACCTGGCGGATCTCTTCCGCACGCTGATGTCGGATGCGCGCCAGTTCGTACGGCTCTCCGACGAGATCGCGCTGCTCGAGCGCTACGCCGAGCTCGAGCAGCTGCGCCTTGGAGAGCGCCTGCGCATCACCTGGGACCTCGACGGCGCGCCGGTGGACGCGCTGCTTCCGCCGATGGTGCTGCAGCCGCTCCTCGAGAACGCGGTGTACCACGGCGTCGAGCCGGGCACGGGGCCCGCCGACGTGCTGGTGCGCATCGAGCGGCGCGGCAACCGCGTGCACGCGCGCATCGAGAACCCGTACCTCGTCAACGCGCAGGGGCTGCCGGAAGTGCAGCGCGCCGGCAACCGGATGGCGCTCGAGAACATCCGGGAGCGGCTGCAGCTTTTCTTCGACGCGGAGGCGCGCATCGCCACGCAGGCCGCCGGCGGCCGCTACCGGGTCGAGGTCGAGATACCCTACCGGGTGAACGCGGTATGACGGCGCAAACAGCCCCGCTCAAGGTCTTCATCGTCGACGACGAAACGCCGGCGCGCGAGCGCCTGAAGGAGCTGCTCGGCGACATCGCCGCCGAGGTGCCGACGAGCGTGGTGGGCGAGGCGCGCCACGGGGTCGAGGCTGTCGAGATGATCCCAGGGAGCGACGCGCAACTCGTGCTGCTCGACATCAAGATGCCCGGGATGGGCGGGCTCGAGGTGGCGCGGCATCTCGGCGCCCTCGAGCAGGCGCCGCGCATCGTTTTCGTCACCGCGCACGACCGCCACGCGGTTGAGGCGTTCGAGCTGAACGCGCTCGACTACCTGCTCAAGCCCGTGCGCGCCGAGCGCCTCGCCGCGGCGCTGCGCAAGGCTTCTGTCCCCGAAGGCGAAAAACTGGCAAAAGCGGCCGGCGAGCCGCGCGAGTACCTTTCGGTGCCGGAGCGTCACCGCATCGCGCTCGTCCCGGTGCGCGACATCCTTTTCCTGCGCGCCGAACAGAAGTACGTCACGGTACGCACGCGAAGCCGCGAGCACCTGATCGAGGAGCCGCTCGTCGCGCTCGAGCGCGAGTTCGCCGCGCGCTTCGTGCGAATCCACCGCAACTGCCTGGTGGCGCGGGCCGCGATCCGCGGGTTCGAGCGCGCGCCCGGCGAAGAGGACGAAGCGCGCTGGCTGGTGCTGCTCGACGGCGTGGACGAAAAGCTTCCGGTCAGCCGGCGGCAGTGGCCGCTGGTGCGCGACCTGGTGACATGAAAAGGCTGGTGATCGCGACGCGCCGCAGCCGGCTCGCGCTGTGGCAGGCGGGGCATATCAAGCAGAGGCTCGAAGGTCAGCATCGGGGCCTCACGGTTGACATGCTGCCGCTCACGACGCGCGGCGACGAGCTCATCGACCGCAGGCTCGACCAGGCGGGCGGCAAGGGGCTCTTCGTCAAGGAGCTCGAACAGGCGATGAGCGACGGCCGCGCCGATGTCGCCGTGCATTCGATCAAGGACGTCCCGGCCGAGCTGCCACCGGGGTTCGCGCTTGCCGCCATCACCGCGCGCGAAGACCCCCGCGATGTCTTTGTTTCTCGTTCATATAGAACGCTGGCTGAAATGCCGGCAGGCGCAAGCGTCGGCACGTCAAGCCTGCGGCGCTCGGCGCAGATCGCCCAGCGGCATCCGCAGCTCGAGATTCGCCTGCTGCGCGGCAATGTCGACACGCGGCTCGCCAAGCTCGACCGCGGGGATTACGACGCCATCGTTCTCGCCGCTGCCGGCCTCCAGCGTCTTGGGCTCGTTGCGCGCGCGACAGCGCATCTCGAAGTCGATGAAATGCTGCCGGCGCCGGGCCAGGGCGCGCTCGGTATCGAATGCCTGGCGGCGCGTCGCGATGTCGCGGCGCTGGTCGCGCCGCTCGCCGACCGCGCGACAACCGCTTGCGTGCGCGCCGAGCGTGCGGTGAGTCGCGCGCTCGGCGGTAGCTGCTCGCTGCCGCTCGCGGCGTATGCGGAATGCTCGGAAAAGCTGAGGTTGCGGGCGCTCGTGGCCTCCAGCGACGGCAAGCGCGTCATCCGCTGCGACTTGGAAGGGGAAGCGGACGACCCGGAAGGCGTGGGCGAGCGGGCCGCGGCCGCGCTGCGCGCCCAGGGTGCTGAAGAGATCCTTGGCATCTGACAGCCTGCGCGGCCGCGGCATCCTGGTCACGCGCCCCGGCGAGCGCGCGGGCAATCTTGCACGGCTTATCAAGGGCGCGGGCGGCCGAGCGCACCTCTTTCCGGCGATCGACATCCAAGACCTCCCGCCGCCACGGGAGCTCGAGCAGCTGGACAAGTTTGATCTCGCAGTATTCGTCAGCCCGACGGCGGTGAGCAAAATCATGGCGCACTTGGCGGCCTGGCCGAGCGCAGTGCGGGCAGCCGCGGTCGGGGGCGGCACCCGGCGCGAGCTCGAGCGCTGCGGCGTCGCAAGCGTGATCGCGCCGCAAGTGGGCGCGGACAGCGAGGCGCTTCTCGCGCTGCCCGAGATGCGGCAGGTCGCCGGCAAGCGCATCGTCATATTCCGCGGCGAAGGCGGGCGCGAGCTCCTCGGCGACACGCTGCGCAGCCGCGGCGCGGAAGTCGCGTACGCGGAGGGTTATCGGCGCACGCGTCCCACGCAGGAGCGGCTGTGGAAGGAAGACGAGATCGATGCGGTCACCGTATCGTCGTCGCAGGGCCTCGCGAACCTGTTCGAAGTCCTGAACGGTGCATTCCTCCGAGCGAGGCCGCTTTTCGTGCCCCACCCGCGCGTCGCCGGTAGTGCGCGCGAGCGGGCGGTTCAAGAGGTTGTGGTGGCGGGGCCTTCGGATGAGCAGGTGCTCGAGGCGCTGGTGGCATACTTCCGATCCCATGGCTGACACCCCGCCCCGGTCGCGCAGCACGGTTCTCGCGCTGATCGCGGTCGCGCTCGCCGCTGCTTTGGCGACGCTTTACTGGCTGGACGCGCGCAACCGAATCGGCGCGACCCAGGAGGAGCTTGCGCGCCGCCTGCGCGCGATCGAGCACGACTCGCGCGAGGCGCGCTCGATCGCGCGGCAGTCGCAGGAGGCGATGCGCGAGGCGCACGTCAAGGTCGCGCAGCTCGAGGCGCGCCTTGCCGAGTCGCAGAGCCAGAGCCTCGCGCTCGAGGCGCTGTACCAGGATCTTTCGCGCAATCGCGACGAGTGGCAGCTCGCCGAGATCGAGCAGGTGCTCGCCATCGCATCGCAGCAGCTGCAGCTCGCGGGCAACGTACGCGCGGCGCTGCTCGCGTTGCAACTCGCCGAGGCGCGGCTCGCGAAGGCGGACCGGCCGCAGTTCGTCCCGGTGCGGCGCGCGCTTGCGCGCGACATCGAGCGCCTCAAGGCGCTGCCGGTGCTCGACATCGCCGCCATGAGCTCGCGCATCGACAGCCTGGTGGCCGGGGTGGATTCCCTGCCGCTCGCCTTCGAAGAGCGTTCAGTGCCGGCGAAGGAGAAGGCTGCGGCCCCGGACGGCGGTTTCTGGTCGCGCCTCGGCTCAGAGGTGTGGAGTGAGTTGAAGCAGCTAGTGATCGTGCGCCAGGTGGGCACGTCCGAGCCACCACTCGTGCCGCCCCCGCAAACCTACTTCCTGCGCGAGAACCTGCGCTTGCGGCTGCTCAATGCACGGCTTTCGCTGCTCGCGCGCGACGAGGCGGGATACCGGGAAGACCTGCGCGCTGCGGAGGCCTGGATCCGCCGCTATTTCGACGGGCGAAGCAAGCAGACCGCCGACGCGCTCGCTCAGCTGAAGCAGCTCTCGGCCGCGTCCCTCAGTTTCGAGATCCCGACGATCTCGGAAAGCCTCGACGCGGTGCGTGGCTTCCAGTCGCGCCGCCCGCGAGCCCCGGGATGAAAAGCGCGGGATGAAGTCGCTGCTCTGGCTTCTCGCGGTCGCCGGCGCCGCGGTCGCGCTCGCGATCATCGGGCGCGCGGACTCGGGCTACGTGCTCTTCTTCTATCCGCCGTGGCGCGTCGAGATGTCGGTGGTGTTCTTCGCCATCGCAGCCACGGCCTCGTTCGTGGCTCTCTATCTCCTGTTTCGCCTGCTGGGCGCCACCGTTTCGCTGCCCGCGACGGTGCGCGCCTGGCGCCTGCGCCGCCGCCGCGAGCGGGCGCACGCGGCACTCGCGGCTGCGCTGCAGGCCTACTACGAAGGCCGTTATGCGCGCGCGGAGAAAGAGGCGGCGGTCGCCTTTGAAGGCGGTCCGAGTCCCGGCGTCGCCGCGTTGCTGGCCGCGCGCGCGGCGCACCAGATGCGCGATTTCGACCGCCGCGACCGCTGGCTCGAGCGTGCCGACGGCTCGGGCGAGTCGCTGCAGGCGGCGCGGCTCGTCAGCCGGGCCGAGCTCGCGCTGGAGGACCGGGACTTCGCCGCAGCGCGCGACGCGCTGCACAACCTGCACGGCGCCGGGCCAAAGCACGTGGCCACCGCGCGCCTTTTGCTGCGCGCCGAGCGCGGCGCCGGCGCCTGGGACGAAGTGCTGCGCCTCGCCTCGCAGCTTTCGAAGCGCGACGCCATTTCGCCGGCGCTCGCCGAGGAATACAAGGTGCAGGCGACGGTCGAGCTTCTCGCGCGCTCGGCCGACGACGCCGGCGCTCTCGAGCGGCGGTGGCGCAGCGTGGCCGCGGCCGACCGGGTGCAGCCGCGCATCGCGGCGGCGGGCGCGCGCCATGCGACCGCGCTCGGCATGGCCGTGCTTGCGCGCGAGATCCTGGAGAACGCGCTCGCCGCCGAATGGGTGCCGCAGCTCGTCGGCCTCTACGGACAACTGCCGGAAGGCCTCGCGGCAGAAGCGAGAGCCGCCGAGGCGCGGCTGCGCATCGAGCGCGCCGAACGCTGGCTCCTCGAGCGCAACCGCGACGCGCAGCTCCTCGCCGCGCTGGGCCGGCTGTGCGCGCACGCGGAGCTCTGGGGCAAGGCGCGCAGCTTCCTCGAGGCGAGCCTGTCGTTCGAGGAAAGCCGCGCCGCGCGCATCGAGCTCGCGCGCCTCGCTGAGCGCCTCGGCCAGGCCGAAGAGGCCCAGCGTCACTTCCGCAAGGCCGCCGAGCTCGGCTAGCACCCAAAATCAGGGACAGACCACGTTTTTTGGTCAACGTCCGGACGCGAGCGGCGTTTAGAGTCGCATGCCCCGCCGCTCTCGCATCATGCTTTCCGGGATCCCGGTGCACATCGTCCAGCGGGGCAACAATCGGCAGCAGTGCTTCCATCGCCACGAGGATCGCCGGTTTTATCTCTTTCACCTTGCTCGCCTGCCGCCGCGATCGAAATGCGCTCTGCACGCGTACTGCCTCATGACAAACCATGTCCATCTGCTGGTCACGCCCGCGACGCCAGATGGCTGTGCGCGACTGATGAAGGACATCGGCCAGCTGTATACCCAGTACGTCAATCGAACCT
The DNA here is from genome assembly GCA_036258355.1 of Burkholderiales bacterium. GTDB lineage: Bacteria > Pseudomonadota > Gammaproteobacteria > Burkholderiales > SG8-39 > SCGC-AG-212-J23. The sequence continues at coordinate 1,644 of DATADT010000146.1, read as the reverse complement.
ACGGGCGTAGCGGCAGCCTGTGGGAAGGGCGCTTTCGCTCCTGCCTGGTGCAAGCCGAGGAGTACCTGCTTGCCTGCTACCGTTACATTGAGCTGAACCCCGTACGAGCAGGCTTGTGTAGCCATCCGCGCGCATATGAATGGTCGAGCTATCGAGCGAACGCGGACGGTGTGCCAAACCCCCTAGTCACGCCTCAGGCGGAATACTTGCGACTTGGCAACGGGGATCAAGAGCGAATGCGAACGTACCGAGCGTTATTCGAAGCTGCATCGGACCATGCGCGAGTAGACGAGATTCGCTTAGCGACTAACGGGAATTTTGCCTTAGGGGGCCGCGCATTCACCCAAGCGGTATCTGCGGCGATCGGCAGGCGCGCGGAGCGTGGCACTCCCGGCAGGCCCTCGCGTACGCGCGAACGAGAAGCAGATCAGGTTGATCTGCTCTGCGCGCGCAGAGAAAACGTGGTCTGTCCCTGATTTAGATCCAGTCGCGCGGCTTGAGGAAGTCCGTGTAGAGCTTTTCCTCGGGCGAGCCGGGCTCGGGCTTCCAGTCGTACCGCCAGTCCGCGCGCGGCGGCAGCGACATCAGGATGGACTCGGTGCGCCCGCCCGACTGCAGGCCGAACAGCGTGCCGCGGTCGTAGACCAGGTTGAATTCGACGTAGCGCCCGCGGCGGTAGGCCTGGAAGCTTCTTTCACGCGCGCCGAAGGCGAGCTCCTTGCGGCGCTCAAGGATAGGCACATACGCGGCGAGGAAATGGTCGCCCACCGACTTCGCGAGCTCGAAGGAGCGCTCCTCGGCCAAGTCGTCGAAGAAGATGCCGCCTATGCCGCGCGGCTCGCCGCGGTGGCGCAGGTAGAAGTACTCGTCGCACCAGCGCTTGAAACGCGGGTAGTAATCCCGGCCGACAGCGTCGAGCGCTTTCTTGCATGTCGCGTGGAAATGACGCGCGTCTTCCTCGAAGCCGTAGTAGGGCGTGAGATCCATGCCGCCGCCGAACCACCATGTATCGCCTGCAGAAAAAAAGCGCACGTTCATGTGGACTGTCGGACAGTAAGGATTGCGCGGGTGCAGGACGAGCGATATGCCCATCGCCTCGAATGCGCGCCCGGCGAGCTGCGGTCGCGCCGCGCTCGCCGAAGGCGGCAGCTTTGCGCCGTGAACCCGCGAGAAGTTCACGCCGCCGCGCTCGAACACCTGCCCGTCCTCGAGGATGCAGCTCGTGCCGCCGCCGCCTTCGGCGCGCTGCCAGGAGTCGCGGACGAACCCCTTTCGGTCAAGGACCTCCAGCGCGGCGACGATGCGCTCCTGGAGTCCGGCGAGGTAGTCGTGGACCGCCCGGGAGTCCATGCTACGGGGTCTTCTTCAGCGCGCGGTAGGCGATGTCCTTGCGGTACTGCATGCCCTCGAAGCGGATGCCCTCGAGCGCCTCGTACGCGCTCGCGCGCGCCCTTTTCACCGAGTCGCCGAGCGCGGTGACGCAAAGCACTCGCCCGCCGTTAGTGAGGACGTTCTTCCCCTCCAGGCGCGTACCCGCGTGGAACACGCGGCAGTCGGGGGCGGGCTTCGGCAGCCCGCTGATGGGGTCGCCCTTGCGCGGCTCGTCCGGATAGCCTGCGGCTGCGACCACCACGCCGAGCGCGA
>DATADT010000145.1:0-1575 GCA_036258355.1 Burkholderiales bacterium | reverse complement strand
CACGGCCATCAGGGCGAAAGCTTTTCTCACTTCCACCCGCCGACCGCCTTGCGCGCGGCCTCGTTACCGGGGCGCACCACGAGCCCGCTCGTCGACACGGTGACCGTGTACTCCGCGCCCTCGGCCATCGGCACGTACACTGCGCTCCCGTAGAGCGCGTCCGCGAGCGGCACATACTGATGATGTTTTCTGACTAGAGACCACAAATCGAGGCCCGGGTCCTCCGCCAGCGAATGCACGGTGCGCGCCGCGCCGCGTTCCTGCGCGATGTCGGCGTAGCGCCCGGAGAGGCGCTCGAAGCGGTAGACCGTGTCGAAGCCGAGCAGGTTGCCGAGCGCGCGCCACTTCAGCACGCGCGCATCGACCTGCCATTCGTCGCCGTGCACCTGGAAGTGCCGCGGCGGCGCCTTGCGCGTCTCTACGGTCAGCACGTACTGGCGCTCGCCGAGCTGGCGGATCGACACGCGCGCTGCAGCCTGCTCGTGCGTGAGGCGCGCGTAGGTGTAGAGGTTCATCGCGATCAGGGCAATCCCAGCGGCGATCGCGATGACAAATCCTCCAGAAAGAAAAAACATCGTCCCGCGGGCGATCTGGAGCCGTCGCAGGCGCCGGAACGCGGCGAGCTCGAGCGGCAGCGCGAGCAGCAGGGCAACTATCCCGATGCCGACGATCAGTACGCGCGGGTCGAGGCGGGCGAGTGAGTCAATCATGGGACGAGAAGCCGGCGGCTGCGATGCCAGTTGAAGATCGCCTCGCGCGGGAATTCGCGGAAGCGCTTACCGCGCTTGGGCACTTCCACCCAGTTCGGCTTTGCGCTGAGGAAGATGTATTGGCGCTCGCGCGGGACCGGCAAGGGTGTATCGATCGCCGAGGCAAAGGGGTAGACCCATTGCGGCCAACGTTTGTCCCACACCCAGAGGGCGGACGCGCACTTGCCGCAAAAGTGCCGCTCACCCCATGATGGCCTCGCCTTGTAGATGCGCGTCCTGCCCTTCACCTTTAAGGTCTCGGCCTGGCCCATGATATTGATGGCGTAACCGCCGCTGCCCGCCGTCTTGCGGCAAATCGAGCAGTAGCACCAAAGGTACGGGTAAGGCGTCTCGGATTCGACGGAGAAGCGCACCGCGCGGCAGTAGCAGGAGCCTTTGAGCAGCATATTTCCAATATAGACGAGAGGAGATCGACACGTGGCACTTGTCAGGATTATCGAGTATGCGGAGGCGAGCGCCGAGGTAAGAGTTGTCTACGACGACATCATGAAGACGCGCGGCGTCGACTGGGTGAACAACTTCTGGAAGGCGCTCGCCAACGACCCGGCGCTGCTCGCGCGCACCTGGGAGCAGGTGAAGCAGGTGATGGCGTCCGGCGCGCTCGATCCGCTGGCGAAGGAGATGATCTACGTCGCGGTGAGCGCGACCAACGGCTGCGAGTACTGCACGTACTCCCACACCGCCGCCGCGCGCAAGAAGGGCATGTCGGACGCGATGTTCATGGAGCTCATGGCGGTGGTCGGCCTTGCCAACCAGACCAACCGCCTCGCGAACGGCCTGCGCGTGCCGGTCGACCGCCAGTTCA
>DATADT010000144.1:0-2135 GCA_036258355.1 Burkholderiales bacterium | reverse complement strand
CACATGGCGCTCATCGGCTGGGCAGGGTTCGTGATCGCGGGCACCGCGCTCTTCGTGGGCGTGGCGCGCGGGTTCGGGAGCCGCCGCTGGGCGCGCAATGCCGCGATCGGCCTCGTGCTCTCCCTCGGGATCTATCTCTTCTTCGTCAAGCTTCTCAACGTGAACCTGCCCGCGGGCTGGCTTGCGCCGGTCCTCGGCGGAGCGGGGATCTGATGGAAGCGCTGAGCGACCTGCTGGCTGGCTTCGGCGTGGCGCTGCAGCCGATGAACCTGCTGTGGGGATTCATCGGCGTCACGCTCGGCACCCTGGTGGGTGTGCTGCCGGGCGTCGGCCCGGCGCTGACGGTCGCGATGCTGCTGCCGCTCACCGTGAAGCTCGACCCCACCGGCGCGCTGATCATGTTCGCCGGCATCTACTACGGCGCGATGTTCGGCGGCTCGACCACCACGATCCTGCTCAACACGCCGGGGGAGTCGGCCTCGATCGCCACCGCGCTCGAGGGTAACCGCATGGCCAAGGCCGGGCGCGGTGGGCCGGCGCTCGCGACGAGCGCCATCGGCTCGTTCGTTGCCGGCACGATCGCGACCCTCCTGCTCACGCTGCTTGCGCCGATCGTGGTCGATGTCGCGCTCAAGTTCGGCCCGGCCGAGTATTTCGCCCTCATGGTGTTCGCGTTCATCACCGTCGCGGCGGTGCTCGGCTCCTCCACGGTGCGCGGGCTGACGAGCCTGTTCCTCGGCCTGTTCCTCGGCCTCATCGGCATCGACAGCCAGACCGGGCAGGCGCGCTTCGCCTTCGGTGTGCCCGAGCTGCTCGACGGCGTCGACGTGGTGGTGCTCGCGGTGGGGCTTTTCGCCGTCGGCGAGGCGCTCTACGTCGCCGCTTACCAGAGCCGCCTGACCGAGACCATCGAGAAGGTCCGCGGCTCGATCCTCATGTCGGCCTCGGACTGGAAGCGGTCCTGGCCGGCGTGGCTGCGCGCGACCGCGATTGGCTTCCCCTTCGGCACCATCCCCGCGGGCGGGTCCGAGATCCCGACCTTCCTCTCCTACGCGACGGAGAAGAAGCTCAGCAAGCATCCGGAACAGTTCGGCAACGGGGCGATCGAGGGCGTGGCCGGGCCGGAGGCAGCCAACAACGCCGCGGCGACGGGCGTCCTGGTGCCCTTGCTGACATTGGGTATCCCCACCTCCGCGACCGCGGCCATTCTGCTCGGCGCCTTCCAGAACTACGGCCTGCAGCCGGGGCCGCTGCTTTTCCAGAGCCAGGGCGCGCTCGTGTGGGGTTTGATCGCGAGCCTCTACGTCGGCAACATCATCCTGCTCATCCTCAATCTCCCGCTGATCGGCCTTTGGGTGAAAGTGCTCCAGATCCCGAAGGACCTGCTGTACGCGGGGATCCTGGTGTTCGCCACGCTCGGTGCCTACAGCCTGCACCAGTCGTGGGTCGACCTCGCCACGCTCTACGTCTTCGGCCTGCTCGGCTTCGCCATGCGGCGCTGGGACATTCCTGTCGGTCCGGCGGTCATCGGCCTGATCCTCGGCCCGCTCGCCGAGACGCAATTCCGCCGCGCGCTGTCGATCAGCCAGGGCGACCCGAGCGTGTTCGTCACGCAGCCGATCTCGGCAACGTTCCTCGCGATTACCGCGGCGCTGCTCATCGTGCCGTTCGTCGTGCGCCATTGGGGGCGCCTGCGCCGCGCCTAGGAGGGAATCATGCAGCTCACCGGAATGCTGCACGGGGCGAAGCTGCTCCAGCACGTCGACTTTCCCGCCGCCGAGGTGCTCGGCCCTGAAGCGTCCGAGGACGAGATCGGCGCGCTCATCGAGAAGCGTGGCGCGGTGTTCGTCAAGCCGATCTTCAAGGGCGGGGTCGGCAAGAAGGGCAAGAGCGGGCTGATCGGCCGCGCGACCGACCTGAAGACGGCGCTGCGCGAGAAGGAGCGCCTCTACTTCGTCGAGCACCGCGTCGGCAACGTGGTGTCCAAGGCGCAGGGCGTGACCTTCGAGGGCGCGGTGCCGGCCGAGCACGAGGTGTACTTCGCGCTCAGCGACTCGACGCGCTTCCGCGCCCCGACGATCACGCTCACGCACCAGGGCGGCATCGCGATCGAGGAGCTGGAAAAGAAGCACGTC
>DATADT010000143.1:0-4545 GCA_036258355.1 Burkholderiales bacterium | reverse complement strand
GACTGGTCGGCGATCACGAAGTTGGCGCCGCGGCCGTAGATGCGCGCGTGCACGCGCGAGGCCTTGTTGCTCGTCACGACGAGCTCGTTCGTCTTGTCGCGGCCGAGCTTGACCGAGCCGGTCGGCTCGACGACGATCGTGTCGCCCCCGTAGGTGAGCTTGAGGATCCATTCGCGCATCGCGGCATTCAGCTGCGCGCGCGAGAACACCTCGGTGACGTCGGGGTCGGAGCGCCACAGGACCTCGCACACTGCGACTTCCTCGGCGCGGCCCCTGACCCGCACCGGGTACAGCTCGCGGCAGTCGATACGCAGCCCGGGCGAAAGCGCCTCGACGGTGTCCTGCGTCGTCAGGACCTGCTCCGGCCCGGCCGCGCCGACCAGGCGCGCGCACACGTTCACCGTATCGCCGAAGACGTCGCCTGCCTCGGTGACCACAGGCCCCCAGGTGAACGACACCCTGACCATCATCTTGGGGCCCGAGTCGGCCTCGGCGGCGGTGACCGCTCCCTGCATCGCGCAGGCGGCGCGGAACGCGCTGTCGGCGGCTCCGAACTGGCACACCATTCCGTCGCCGAGCGTCTTGATCACCTTGCCGCCATTCGCCTCCACCTTGTCCCGGAGCACGGCGAACACGCGGTTGATCGCGGCAAGAGCCCGCGCGTCGCCGATCGATTCATAGATCGTCGTGCTGTCGCAGATATCGGCGAAGAGGATCGCGAGCTGCTCGCTTGCCATACCTCAGATTCTAAGCGGCGGCCACAGATCGCCGGGCGTGTCGATGTCCCGGATCACGCCGGGATCGCCGACCGGGATCTTGACCAGCGCGCGCTCATTGTCCTCGAGCAGCTTCTTCGCTCCCACGTCGCCCTTCAAGGCGAGAAGTTGTTGCAGAAACTTTCTTGACAGTGCGACCGGGTGGCCGCGGCGGGCACGCCAGTACGGCGCGGCGAGCGGCGCGCCGGCGGCGAGCGCATCGCGCACCGCGGCGATGGTCGTGCGCCGCACGAACGGCATGTCGGCGAGGGCCACGAGATAGCCGTCCGCTTCTCCAGCCTGCCTTGCTGCGCAGGCGAGGCTCGCGCCCATGCCTTCGGCGGCGTTCTCGCACACCACGACTTCGCAGCCCTCTTTCTTCAGCGCGTCGGCAAGCTCTGCGCTGCCGGGGCGGACCACCGCGACGATGCGGTCCAGCTCCGTCTTCAGGTGACGCGCGGCCTGCACGGCGATCGAGACGCCGTGCGGCAGCTCGTGCCGGAGCTTGTCCGAGCCGAAGCGCGTTGCCGATCCTGCGGCGAGCAGCAGCCCGACGATTTTCAGGCTTGCTTTACTTCTTTCACTTCACAGGCGGATGGATCAAAACGCCGTTCGGGCTTCGCGGCCCAGGACGGCTCGCTCACCCCGTGGCGTACCGCGGTCATCTCGGCAAGGATCGCGACCGCAATTTCGGGCGGGGTCTTCGAGCCGATGTAGAGACCCACCGGGCCGCGCAGGCGCGCGATTTCCTCGTCGGAGACGTCGAACTCGCGCAGCCGCTCGCGACGCGCGTCGTTGTTCTTCTTCGAGCCGATCGCGCCCACGTAGAACGCGGCCGACTTGAGCGCTTCCATGAGCGCGAGGTCGTCGAGCTTCGGGTCGTGCGTGAGCGCCACGATGGCGCTGTGGCCGTCGAGCTGCAGCTCGCGCACCACGTCGTCGGGCATACCGCGGTTGATGGGCACCGAGGCGAGGTCCCAGCCCGCGGCATACTCCTCGCGCGGGTCGATGACCACGACGTAGTAGTCGAGCATGCGCGCCATCTCGGCAAGGTAACGCGTAAGCTGGCCCGCGCCGATCAGCACCAGGCGCCAGCGTGGGCCGTGCACCGTGGAGAGCAAGCGGCCGTCGAACTCGAGCACGTCCTGCCACCGTCCCGGCTCAAGCGTCGCCTCGCCGCTGTCCATCTCGAGGCGCCGGCGCACCAATTGCTGCTTCGTCACCCGATCGAGCAGCTCGCCGAGACGGCTTTGGTCCGAAACCGGCTCCATCACGAGCTGCAGCGTGCCGCCGCAGGGCAGTCCCCAGCGCGTCGCTTCCTCGTTGGTCACGCCGTAGGTGAAAAGCTCGGGCTTGTTCCACGCCGGAAGCTTTTCCCGCGCTTTATCCATGAGGTCATCTTCCACGCAGCCGCCGGAAACCGAGCCGACAACCCGCCCGTCGTCGCGGATGGCCACCATCGCGCCCACCGGGCGCGGGGCCGAGCCCCAGGTCTTCACGATCGTGCCGAGGGCGACCTTGCGCCCGCTCTTGCGCCACTGCTCTGCAGTGCGCAGAACTTCGATATCAACGCTATCCATGCGGAAATGTTATCCCAACTCGGCAGCCGCCGGCCGCTCCCTCGGAGACGAACAGGCTCGCAGCATGGCTCGCCGCAATCTCGCGCACAATGGCGAGGCCGAGGCCGCTCCCCGTGCCCGGCGTGCCGGGCACGCGGTAGAAGCGCTCGAGCACCCGCTCGCGCTCTTCGGGCGCGATTCCCGGCCCGTCGTCCTCGACCTCGAGGAACGCATGGCCGTTGCGCCGCCCGGTGCGCACCGTGACGCGGCCGCCGCGGTTCGAGTACTCGATCGCGTTGTGCACCAGGTTCGAGAGCGCCTCGCGCAGCAGGAACGCGTCGCCCTGCACCGGCGCGGGCTCGAGCTCGAAGCCGAGATCGATGTCGCGCGTGAGCGACTGGCGCACCCAGGAGTCGGCCTCGCCGCCCGCGATGCCCTTGAGGTCCACCGCCGCGGTAGCCGAGCGCGCGCCTGGCTCGGTGCGCGCGAGGGCGAGGAGCTGATTCGCGAGGCGGCCGGTGCGGATGGTCGCGCGGTGCACCTGCTCGAGCTGGGTGCGGCAGCCTTCCGGCATCGGCTGCGCGAGCGCGAGCTCGGTGTGTGCCTGCAGCCCGGCGAGCGGCGTGCGCAGCTGGTGTGCGGCGTGCGCGAGGAAGCGCTGCTGGCTGCGGCTCGCCGAGGACACCTCCTCGAGCAGGCCGTTCAGCGCCCCCACCAGCGGCCGCGCCTCCAGCGGAGCGCCGGCGGCGTTGATCGGCCGCAGGTCGCCCGCGGAGCGCGACTTGATCTCCTCCGAAAGCCGAGCGAGCGGCTCCAGGCCGCGCTTCACGCCGAACCAGACGATGACCAGCGTCGCGAGAGCGACCAGGATTTCCGGGAAAAGGCTTTGCAGCAGGATGTCGCGCGCGAGCCGCTCCCGCTTGAGCGTTGTCTCGCCGACGAGCACGGTGCAGATGGAGCTGCCGCACGGCGACTGCACCGTCACTACGCGCACTTTCCTGCCGTCGTACGTGGTGTTGTGCGCGATCTGGTCGCTGGGCGGCGGCGGCAGGTCCGGGTCGCCCGCGATTTCGATTCCCGACGGGCTCATGACGCGGTAGTAAATGCGGTCGAAGCGATCGGTGCGCAAGACCTGATCCACCGCCTGCGGCAGCTCGAAGCGGTACTGGCTTTCGCCGACGCGCACCTGCGAGCCGATCGCGAGGCCGATGTCCACGAGCGCCTGGTCGTAGGCCTGCGTAGCGGGCTCGAGGGACGGGTAGTACGCCACCACCGCCCCGACCGCGAGCAGCGCCGCGATCGGCGGGAGCAGCAGGCGCAGGAGATGCGCGCGCAGGCTTCGCGCGGCCATGACGATCTACTTGTACTCTTCCAGCATATAGCCGAAGCCGCGCACCGTGCGGATCTTGATCCCGGCGGGCTCGAGCTTCGAGCGCAAGCGCGAGACGTAGACTTCGATCGCGTTCGGCGAAAGGTCGTCGCCCCAGCCGGCGACCGCCTGGATGATCGCCTCCTTCGACACGATCTTCTCCACCTTGGCGAGCAGCACTTCCAGCACCGCCCATTCGCGCGCGGCGAGCTCCAGGGGCTCGTTTCTCAGGAAAGCCCTTCTTGCGACCGTATCCAGCGTCAACGGCCCGTGGGTGATGCGGGGGCCGCCGTGGGCCTGCGAGCGGCGAAGCAGCGCGCGCACCCGCGCGGTGAGCTCCGGCATGGCGAAGGGCTTCACCATGTAGTCGTCGGCGCCCAGATCGAGGCCGCGCACGCGGTCCTCGACCGCGTCGCGCGCCGTCAGCACCAGCACCGGCGTCGCCCCGGTCTTGTCGGAGGCGCTCGAGCGCAGCCGGCGCAGCACCTCGAAGCCGTCCATCTGCGGCAAGCCGACGTCCAGGATGACGAGATCGAATTTCTCGTTCGATGCCGCGGCCACGGCTTCCTCGCCGCGCGCGGTCACGTCGACCGCATGCCCCTCGGCCTCGAGAATGCGCTGCAGCCCCGAGGCGAGCGGCACGTCGTCCTCCACGATCAGCAATCGCATGGCCGGCGGCGAGAAATGGCAGTGGCATAAATCATACCGCCGCGCTACGATATTTTTCTCCCCGGAGGAGGCCCCGCATGACAATCAAGGTATCCCTGAAGGTCAATGGCAAGCCTGTTTCCGCCGATGTCGAGGCGCGCACGCTGCTTGTCACCTATATCCGCGAAAACCTGCGGCTGACCGGCACCCACGT
>DATADT010000142.1:0-6584 GCA_036258355.1 Burkholderiales bacterium | reverse complement strand
GAGCTTGCCGCCGGTGGCCTTCTTCACGTCTTCGACGAACGCGACTACGTTGCGGGTGTGGAACTCGCCGTCGGAGTAGGGTGTCGGCATGTCCCACTTGGTCTGCGCGAGCGCAGTACCGGAAGCGAGCAGTAACGCAAGGCCGCTGCGGGCAATCATTGAATCCTCCTCTAAAGGACGCTGAATCTTAGCGTAGTTCCTCCAGCACCATCGCGGCGAGCGCGAGACTGGAAGTGAGGCCGGGCGACTCGATGCCGAAAAGGTTCACGAGCCCCGGGACGCGGTGCACGCTCGGTCCCTGCACCACGAAGTCGGGCGTGGGCTCGCCTGGGCCTGCGGTCTTCGGCCTGATGCCCGCATACCCCGGCGCGAGAGCGCCGTCGCGCAGGCCGGGCCAGTAGCGGCGGATGGCGGCATAGAACCGCGCAGCGCGCTCCGGATCCACCCGATAATCGATGTGCTGCACCCATTCCACGTCCGGGCCGAAGCGCGCCTGCCCGGCAAGGTCGAGGGTCACGTGCACACCCAGGCCGCCCGGCTCGGGCACGGGGTACACCAAGCACGAGAACGGCGAGCGCCCCGTAAGGGTGTAGTAGTTGCCTTTGGCGTAGAGTTCGCGCGGGGCGAGGCCCGGGTCGAAGCCTTCGATCGAGCGCGCGAGGCTCGGCGCCTTGAGGCCCGCGCTATTCACGAGGATGCGAGCCTCGATTGGGTCCGCGCTTTCGGCGTAGACCACGAAGCCGCGGCTCTTCGCCACTGCTTTCTCGAAGCGGCTTTTCAGCGCCAGCATCGCGCCGCGGTCCTCGGCGTCGCCGAGGTACGCGAGCATGAGCGCATGGCTGTCGATGATGCCGGTGGAGGGCGAGTAGAGCGCCGCCGTGCAGGAAACCTCGGGCTCGAGCGCCGCGGCCTGCGCGCGCGTCATCCACACGACATCGGTCACGCCATTGGCATGCGCGCGGGCTTGGATTCTTTGAAGTTCATCGGTCTGCTTTTCATCCGTGGAAACAATCAGCTTGCCGCTGCGCCGATGCGGCACGCCGTGGGCTACGCAGTACTCGTAAAGGAGCGCCTTGCCAGCAACGCAGGTGCGCGCCTTGAGCGAGCCTTTCGGGTAGTAGATCCCGGCGTGGATCACTTCCGAGTTGCGCGAGCTGGTATGCGTGCCGATCGCGTCCTCGGCCTCGAGGATCACGACCTCGCGGCCGGCGCGGGCCAGCTCGCGCGCTACCGCAAGCCCGACCACGCCCGCCCCGATGACTATCGCGTCGACGCTTTCCATGTTTGATCGAGGATGAAGGCGGCGATGCCCGCGACGGCCGCCACGCTCGCCATCGGCCGCGCGGTGCCGTCAAACGCGAACCCCAGTCCCGCGCTCACGAACGCGCCGATCGTAAACGCTGCGGCTCCCATGAGCGAAGCCGCCGCGCCGGCCGAGCCGGGGAAAGGCGAGAGCGCGGCCGCCGTGGCGTTCGGCACGATAAGCGCCGTGCCGGCCAGGAAGAGAAAGAACGGCGGCACCACCGCGGCCCAGTGGGCGACGCCAAGCCACGCCAGCGAAGCGACGCTCAGGCCGGCCACGAGCATCGAAGCTGCGCCGAAGCGCACCAGACGCGGCATGCCGAGGCGCACGACCAGCCGGCTCGAAGCCCAGGCGCCGATGATCTGGCCGAGCATCACCCCGGCGAAGGAGAGGCCGTAGCCCGTAGTGGACACGCCGAAGCCCTGCACCAGCACGAAGGCCGAGCTCGACACCCAGGCGACAATACCCAGGAACGCGCACAGGATGAGGACGAAAGGGCGGATGAAGCGCCGCTCGCGGAGGATCAGGCCGAAGGTGCGCACTATACCGGCCGGGCTCGCCGACGTTGGCTCGCTCGGCGCGGTCTCCCGCAGCATCGCGAGCGTCGCGAGAGCGAGCAGCGCTGCCACTGCAGCAAGGCACCAGAAGATCGCGCGCCAACCCGCCAGGCTCGCGATCGCGGCCCCGGCCAGCGGCGCCGCGATCGGCACGAAGCTGAATACGATGGTGATGCTCGCAAGGAGGCGCGCCGCCTGCTCGTGCGCGTGCAAGTCGCGCACCACGGCACGGGCGATCACTGCACCACTCGACATCGCGAAGCCCTGGGCGAGCCGCGCCGCGGCGACTGCGCCGACCGAATCGACATGGGCGGCGACGATCGATGCGCCGAGCATGAGGGCAAGTCCGGCGAAGAGAACGGGCTTGCGCCCGTAGCGATCGGAGAGCGGGCCCCAGAGAAGCATTCCGGCGGCCAGGCCGGCGAAATACGTGGTCAGCGCGAACTGCGCAGCGCCGACTTCGACCGCAAGCGCCTGGGCGAAGACCGGAAGCGCCGGAACGAAAAGGTCGGTGCCGAGCGCCGGCAATGCGATCAGCACGCCCAGAAGCACCGTGAGTCGGAGCGGAGTTTGCTGCGGGTTCAAGTTAGGATGCGGATTCTAAATGCAGGTCACCCTCGCCAACTGGCGCACCGCACCGTTCAACCGCTGGGCGTTCCACCATGTGCGCGAGCTCGTGCCCTCAGCCGACATTCCGCACAACCCGGCGCGCGTGCGCGCGCTGCCGCGCGCCGACGCCGCGCTCGCGATCGATCCGTTCCTCGGCGAAACCGACACCGATGGCATGGCCATCGTGCATCGCGGCCGCCTGGTCTTCGAGCGCTACGCCCACGGCATGACGGAAGAGACCCCGCACATCCTCATGTCGGTGTCCAAGTCGATGCTTGGCCTCCTCGCTTACGACCTGCGGTTGGACGACGAGCGTCTTGCTACGGATTTCATCCCTGAGCTAGGGCGCACGGCGTATCGCAGCGCCACGCTGCGGCACCTCCTCGACATGCGCGCCGGCATCGTCTGGGACGAGGACTACCTCGCGCGCTCCGGACCGATCGTTGAGTACCGCAAGGCGACCGGCTGGGATCCGCTCGAGCCCGGCGAGGCGCCTTTGGACCTGAGGTCCTTCTATCGCACGCTGAAAGAGGTCGTTTCGCACGGCGGGCCGGTCCACTACGTATCGCCCAACAGCGACCTCCTCGGCCTGATCATCGAGCGCGCGACCGGTCGCCGCTACGCCGACCTGATGAGCGAGCGGGTCTGGAAGAAGGCCGGCGCGGAGCGCGGCGGCTACATCACCGTCGATCGGCTTGGCGCGCCGCGCGCCGCCGGCGGCATGTGCGCCACACTGCGCGACCTTGCACGCATCGGCCAGTGGCTGCTCGAGGAGCGCGCCGGTTTTCTGGTTGGGCTGGAGCAGGGCGACCCGCAGGCCTGGGCGGCGGGCGACATGGCGAAGTACTACCCGGGCCTGCGGATGCGCTACCGCAACCAGTGGTACGTGCTGGACCGGGGCGAGGAAGAAAAGGGCACGCCGCTCATTTTCGGCATGGGCATCCACGGCCAGAATCTCTTCATCGACCGGCCGAACGAAATCGTCATCGCGAAGTTCTCCTCGCAGGCCATGCCGCTCGATGCCGCCCGCATGGCGCTCACGATGCGGGCGGTCGCCGAGTTGAGGAAGCAGCTTGCCTGAGCGCTGGCAATTCTGGATCGACCGCGGCGGCACTTTCACCGACGTGGTGGCTAAAAGGCCCGACGGCACGCTCGCGACACACAAGCTGCTTTCCGAGAACCCGGGGCGCTACGAGGACGCCGCGCTCGCCGCGATTCGGCAAATCCTGTCGGTCAGGAATTCCGAAGCCATACCGGTCGAGCTCATCGAATGCGTCAAGATGGGCACCACGGTGGCAACCAACGCGCTGCTCGAGCGCAAAGGGGAGCGCACCGCGCTTTTCATCACGCGCGGCTTCCGCGATGCGCTGCGCATCGCCTACCAGAACCGCCCGCGCATCTTCGACCGGCACATCGTGCTTCCGGAGATGCTTTATTCGAAGGTCGTGGAGGTGGAGGAGCGCGTCGGCGCGCGCGGCGAAGTCGTGATGGCTCTGAACGAACATCGGTTGGAAGCTGATTTCCGACAAACCTTCGCGGCAGGCTATCGGTCGATTGCCATCGTCTTCACGCACGGCTACCGCTACCCCGAGCACGAGCGCCGGGCGGCGGAGCTCGCGCGGGCCGCCGGCTTCACGCAAGTCTCGGTCTCGCACGTGGTAAGCCCGCTCATGAAGCTCGTGGGCCGGGGCGACACCACGGTGGTCGATGCGTACCTCTCGCCGCTCCTGCGCCGCTACGTCGACCGGCTCGCGGGCGAGCTGGGCGGCGTGCGGCTGCTTTTCATGCAGTCGAACGGCGGGCTCACCGACGCGCGCCGCTTCCAGGGCAAGGACGCGATTCTCTCGGGCCCGGCCGGCGGTATCGTCGGCGCGGTTCGCACTTCGGCCGCGGCAGGCTTCGACCGCATTATCGGCTTCGACATGGGCGGCACGTCGACCGACGTATCGCACTACGCCGGGGAGTTCGAGCGCGAATTCGAGACCCGCGTAGCGGGCGTGCGCATGCGCGCGCCGATGATGAGCATCCACACCGTCGCCGCGGGGGGTGGGTCGATCCTGCATTTCGACGGCGCGCGCTACCGCGTCGGCCCCGATTCGGCGGGCGCCAACCCGGGACCCGCGTGCTACCGGCGTAACGGCCCGCTTGCCGTCACCGACGCGAACGTGATGCTCGGCAAGATCCAGCCCGATTATTTCCCGCGCGTCTTCGGTCCGCGAGGCGACCAGCCGATCGACGTGCAGGCCGTGCGAACCGCGTTCCGCGAATTGCAAAAAAGCATCGCGGACGGTCGAAGTGCCGAGCAGGTCGCGGAAGGCTTCGTGCAAATTGCGGTCGGCAACATGGCCAACGCGATCAAGCACATCTCGGTGCAGCGCGGCCACGACGTCACGCGATATACCCTTTGCTGCTTCGGCGGCGCCGCCGGCCAGCACGCGTGCCTCGTGGCCGACGCGCTCGCGATGACGCGCATCTTCATCCATCCGCACGCGGGCGTCCTTTCCGCCTATGGCATGGGCCTCGCCGACCAGGTGGCGATGCGCAGCCGCGCAGTCGAGGCGCGGCTCGCCGGCTGCGACCTCGAGGACATCGCCGAGGCGCTCGCCATCGAGGCGCGCAACGAGCTCGGCGCGCAGGGCATCCCGGCGGACCGGATCAGCGTCGAGAGAAAAGCTCACCTCAAGTACGAGGGCACCGACACCGCGCTCATGGTTCCGCTCGGACCGACCGCCGCCATGGAGCGCGACTTCGAGGCCGCGTACCGCAAGCAGTTTTCCTTCCTCATGCCCGGCCGGCCGCTGGTGGCCGAGGCCCTTTCCGTCGAGGCCATCGCCAGGGGCGAGACTTTCGAAGAAAAAGCCCTTCCTCCCCGGAGGGATGCAAAACCCGCTGAGACCGCGCGCATGTTCACCGGGGGTCGCTGGCACGAGGCGCCGCTCTACCGCCGCGAGGACCTCGGCCCGGGAAGCCGGATCGATGGCCCGGCGATCATCGCGGAGGCGAACGCCACCACCGTGGTCGAGCCCGAGTGGCGCGCGAGCGTAACGCCGCTCAACCATCTGGTGCTCGAGAGAATTGCGCCCAGAAAAGAGCGCGTGGCTGTCGGCACGCGGGTCGACCCGGTGATGCTCGAGATCTTCAACAATCTCTACATGTCGATCGCCGAGCAGATGGGCCTGCGGCTCCAGAACACCGCCTACTCGGTGAACATCAAGGAGCGGCTCGACTTCTCGTGCGCGCTGTTCGACGCCGAAGGCAACCTCATCGCCAACGCGCCGCACATGCCGGTGCACCTCGGCTCCATGGGCGAGTCCATCAAGACGGTGATCCGGCTGAATGCCGGGAAAATGAAGCCGGGCGACGTCTATGTGCTCAATGCGCCGTATAACGGCGGCACGCATCTCCCCGATGTGACCGTGATCACGCCGGTGTTCGATTCGGAAGGTGAAGAAATCCTTTTCTATGTCGGCTCGCGCGGGCATCACGCCGACATCGGCGGCATCACGCCGGGATCGATGCCTCCCGGCTCGAAGGTGGTGGAGGAGGAAGGCGTGCTGATCGACAACTTCCTTCTCGTCGAGCAGGGACGCTTCCGTGAGAAGGAGACGGTGGCGCTCCTCACCTCGGGCCGCTACCCGGCGCGCAATGTCCAGCAGAACATCGCCGACCTGCAGGCGCAGATCGCGGCCAACGAGAAGGGCGTGCAGGAGCTGCGCCGCATGGTCGCGCACTTCGGCCTCGACGTGGTGCGTGCCTACATGCGCCACGTCCAGGACAACGCCGAGGAGTCGGTGCGCCGGGTGATCGGGGTGCTGAAGGACGGCGAGTTCGATTACCCGTTGGACAACGGCGCCCGGATACGAGTCCGGATTGAGATCGGCAAAGACAAGAGAAGTGCGAGGATCGATTTCTCCGGAACTTCGCCGCAGCTGCCGAACAACTTCAACGCGCCTTCGGCCGTCTGCATGGCGGCCGTGCTCTACGTATTCCGCACGCTCGTCGACGACGACATCCCGCTCAACGCGGGCTGCCTGAAGCCGCTCGAAGTGATCATTCCCGACGGCTCCATGCTGCGGCCGCGCTATCCCGCGGCGGTAGTCGCGGGCAACGTCGAG
>DATADT010000141.1:0-5035 GCA_036258355.1 Burkholderiales bacterium | reverse complement strand
ATCACCGAGCACAAGCGCATGCAGGCGGCCGAGCGTGAGCTGGAGCAGAACCGCCGGCTCACGGCGCTGATCCAGTCGCAGCTCGAAGGCGAGCGCCGCGCGATCGCGCGCGAGCTGCACGACGAGCTTGCGCAGTGCGTCACCGCGATCAAGACGATCGGCACCGCGATCGCCGGCCGCGCCGGCGATGCCAAGCCCGACATCCGGGACAACGCGACGACGATCGTGTCGGTGGCCTCGCACATCTACGACATCGTCCACGGCATCATCCGCCGGCTGCGGCCGAGCGGGCTTGATGATCTCGGTCTTGCGGAGACGCTGCGCGATGCCGTCTCGGCATGGTCGCGGCGCCACCCGCAGGTGCGCTGGGAGCTCGCGCTCTCCGGCGAGCTCGAGGGGCTCGGCGAAGCGCTCAACATCACCGTCTACCGCATCGTGCAGGAGGCCCTGACCAACGTGGCGCGCCACGCCGAGGCGAGCTGCGTGCGTATTTCGGTGGCGCGCGAACCGGCGGCGCGCTTCGAGGATGCGCTCGTCGTGCAGGTGCGCGACGATGGCCGGGGACTGACGCAGGCCGCGGTGCAGGAGAACGGCCGCTTCGGCGTGGCGGGCATGCGCGAGCGCGTGCAGGCCCTCGGCGGCACCTTCGTGATTTCCGGGGCGGCCGGGGAGGGCGTCACGGTTCGTGCCGTCCTGCCGGTGGCGAGCGCCGAGCGCCCGGCGGCGCTGGAGACTAGGGCGTGAGCAGGCCGGCGCGCATCGCGATGAGCGCGAGCTCCGCCGAGTTCGAGGCCCCGAGCTTCTGCTTGATGTTGTACAGATGGGTGCCGACGGTGCGCGGGCTCAGCGACATGATCTCGGCAATGTCCTGCACCGATTGTCCGCCCGCGAGCGCGAGGAACACCTTGAACTCCTTCTCGCTCAGCGTATCGAGCGGCTCGGCTGCCCCGGCGACCTGGCGCTCGGCGAGCTCGTGCGCGAGCTGCGGCTCGAGGAAAGTCCGGCCTTGGGCAACCTCGCGGATCGCCTGGATCAGGGCCTCGGCGGCGCTGCGCTTGGTCAGGTACCCGGCGGCGCCGGCCTTGAGCAGGCGCCGCGCATGCATGGCGTCCTCGTGCGCCGAGAGCACCAGGATGCGTGCGGCGGGCTCCTTGGCGAGGATCCGGCGCACGGCCTCGAGGCCGCCGATCCCGGGCATGGAGATGTCCATGACCACGACTTTCGGCCGCGCCTGCTCGATGCGCCGCATCGCCTCCTCGCCGCTCTCAGCCTCGGCGACGACGCGCATGTCGGCCGCCGCCTCGAGCAGCAGCCTGAAGCCCATGCGCACGACGGCATGGTCGTCCACCAGCATCACGCCGATTCGCGCGGCAGCCACGGGCGTGATGCTACTCCTCGCGGCCGCGTGCGGCGCAGCGGCCGCGGCAGAGCCGCGATCGCTCGCGCTGTCGCAGTTCGAGCTGATCGACGCGATGCGCGAGCTTTCGAGCGAGGAGGCGCGCCGCGAGACCGACCGCAGGCTCGGCCTCGTCAGCGCCGAGCTCGCGCGGCAACTCGAGAGCCGCGGGATGTATCGGGTGCTCAAGACCTCTCGGGAGCTGCGCGACTGCAACGGCTGCGAGCTCGACATCGCGAAAGCGCTCGGCGCGGAGCGCGTCGCGCTGTGCTGGGTGCAGAAAGTGAGCAACCTGATCCTCAACCTCAATATGGAGGTGCGCAGCGTGGCGAGCGGGGAAACGGTGTACGCCAAGTCGGTCGATATCCGCGGCAATACCGACGAGTCGTGGCTGCGCGGCGTGCGCCGTCTGGTCGACAACATCGAGGAGCGCCAGCACCACCTGCGCTAGATCTGTCCCAAAACGGAACACAGTATCGACGGATCCGGACACACAGGCTCGCCGAAGGCTACGGCATTTCGCATGGGCCCTGCCGCACCGCCTCGATGCGCTGCGCAAAAGTCATGTTCTTGCCGCCCATCTTGACCTCCAGGACGCCCGCGATGCGGCCGGGACTCTCGTCCAGCCGCGCGCTCCCGGTCGCCACCTCCGCGCTTGCGCAGTCGAGGCTATAGCGCACCGTGTCGCCGCGTCGCCGGGCAGCGCCCAGGGCACAGCCCTCGAGCGACGGATGCTGCAGGATCGGAAAAACCGCGGAGGGCTCGTCGCGGCGCAGGCAGCGCCGCTCGCGCGTCGTGGCATACCGCAAGCTCTCCTCGAGATGCGGCATTTCGGTCCGGGCGACGATCTCGTAGCGGCCGGGCTCGATCGCCGCGGCAGAGGCCGAGGCTGCAGCGCAGAGCAGGAACACGAGGACGTTGCCATTCCGGGGTCGTCGGGAGCAAGATGATCGCCGCGCGTCTTCTACGCGCTTCGCGCGCTTTTGTTCGGTAGGCCAAAGAGGAGAAATCGGCATGAGCAATGTCAAGATACATCCACAGGTAGATGGTGGATTGAAGCCTGCGGCGGCGGATTTCGCCGGCGGGACGCTGTGGTGCAACTGTTCGCAGAACAAAGTACAGGTGGCGATCAGCACGCAGACCGCGCACAACCACGTCTGCGGCTGCACGAAGTGCTGGAAGCCGAAAGGGGCGCTGTTCGCCCAGGTCGCGGTGGTCCCGCGCGACAAGCTCAGCGTGGAAGCGAACGGGCACAAGCTCGCCATCGTCGATCCTAAGGCGACGATCCAGCGGTATGCCTGCAAGGAGTGCGGCGTCCACATGTACGGCCGCATCGAGAACAAGGGCCATCCGTTCTACGGCCTCGATTTCATCCATACCGAGCTTTCGAAGGAGCAGGGCTGGCAGCCGGCGCAATTCGCCGCCTTCGTCTCGTCGATCATCGAGTCGGGCGCCGATCCCAACAACATGTCCGCGGTGAGGAGCCGGCTGAAGGAGCTCAAGCTCGAGCCTTACGACTGCCTGTCGCCGCCGCTGATGGATGCGATCGCCACGCATACCGCCAAAGCCTCGGGAGCCCTGCGCGCGTAACGCGGCGCGGCGCTCGCACGCTCACAGATTGCGGGCGTGGAACCGCAGGTGCTCTTCGATGAAGGTGGCGATGAAGAAGTAGCTGTGGTCGTACCCGGCTTGCAGGCGAAGGGTCAGCGGCACGCCCGCGCGCCTGCAAGCTTCTTCCAGCAGCCCGGGTTTTAGCTGGGTCTCGAGAAACTGGTCGGCGGTGCCTTGATCCACGAGCAGCGCCGGCCCGCGCCAGCCGCGCTCCTCGATGAGTGCGGTGGCGTCGTATTCCCGCCAGCGCGCGCGATCGGTCCCGAGGTAACCCGTGAGCGCCTTCTCACCCCAGGGACAGCGCATCGGGGAGGAGATCGGCGCGAACGCCGACACCGACTTGTAGTAGTCCTGATTCTTGAGCGCGACGGTGAGCGCGCCGTGCCCGCCCATGGAGTGGCCGAAGATGCCAACGCGTGCGGAATCGACTGGGAATTCCGCGGCCACCCGCTGCGGTAATTCTTTCGTTACGTACGAATACATGCGGTAGCCGCGCGACCAGGGCGCCTGGGTGGCGTCGACGTAGAAGCCCGCGCCGAGGCCGAAGTCGTAGCTCTCGCTCTCCCCCGGGATCTTCAGGCCGCGCGGGCTGGTGTCGGGTACGACGAGCGCCAGGCCGAGCTCGGCGGCGCCGCGCTGCGCGCCCGCCTTGACGATGAAATTCTCTTCAGTGCAGGTGAGCCCCGAAAGCCAGTAGAGCACCGGCACCCGCTGCGCTTCGGCCTGCGGCGGAAGGAACACGCCGAAGCGCATCACGCAGCCGGTCTCGCGCGCCTCGTGGCTATAGACGCCCTGCGTGCCGCCGAAGCACCGGCTGCGCGAGACGAGCGAGATCAGTAGACCACCACCGCGCGGATCGACCGGCCGGCGTGCATGAGATCGAAGCCCTCGTTGATGTCGGCGAGCTTGAGCTTGTGCGTGATCAGGTCGTCGATGTTGATCTTGCCCTCCATGTACCAGTCGACGATCTTCGGCACGTCGCGGCGGCCTTTCGCGCCGCCGAACGCTGTGCCCTTCCATACCCGGCCGGTGACGAGCTGGAACGGGCGCGTCTTGATCTCCTGGCCGGCGCCGGCGACGCCGATGATCACCGAGACGCCCCAGCCGCGGTGGCAGCACTCGAGCGCCTGGCGCATCACGTCGACGTTGCCGATGCACTCGAAGCTGTAGTCGGCGCCACCGCCGGTCAGCTCCACCAGGTGCGCCACCAGGTCGCCTTGCACCTCCTTCGGGTTCACGAAGTGCGTCATGCCGAACTTCTCGCCCAGCGCCTTGCGCGCGGGATTCAGGTCGACGCCGATGATCTTGTTCGCGCCGACCAGTCGCGCGCCCTGCACCACGTTGAGCCCGATGCCGCCGAGGCCGAACACCACCACGTTGGCGCCCGGCTCGACCTTGGCGGTGTTGATCACCGCGCCGATGCCGGTGGTCACGCCGCAGCCGATGTAGCAGACCTTGTCGAAAGGCGCGTCCTCGCGGATCTTCGCCACCGCGATCTCGGGCAGCACGGTGTAGTTGGCGAACGTGGAGCAGCCCATGTAGTGGTAGACCTGCTTTCCGCCCAGCGAGAAGCGGCTGCTGCCGTCCGGCATGAGGCCCTTGCCCTGCGTGGCGCGGATCGCGGTGCACAGGTTCGTCTTTCCCGAGAGGCACGACTTGCACTGGCGGCACTCGGGCGTATAGAGCGGAATCACGTGGTCGCCCTTCTTGAGCGAGCTCACCCCGGGGCCGACGTCGACCACGATGCCCGCGCCCTCGTGGCCCAGGATGGCCGGGAACAGGCCCTCAGGGTCGGCGCCCGAGCGGGTGAACTCGTCGGTATGGCAGATGCCGGTGGCCTTGATCTCCACCAGCACCTCGCCTGCCTTCGGGCCCTGCAACTGCACGGTTTCGATGGTCAAAGGTGCGCCCGCCTTGTGCGCCACCGCTGCGCGAACATCCATATGTCACCCCTTCGAAGAGTCGATCGAGTTAGTGCCGAGGCTCCTTGGCCGGCCACGCGATGCGAAGCCGGTGCATCTTCCGGTA
>DATADT010000140.1:0-1744 GCA_036258355.1 Burkholderiales bacterium | reverse complement strand
CCGCGCTGCTTGGAGGCGGGGAGCATCGACACGCCGAAGGGGAACTTGGCGCCGTCCTTCACCGCGGTGAGGTTGCCGGTGGTGTGCCACATCATCGCGGTCTTGCCCTCGACGAAGTTCTGCCTGAGCGTCCCCCACTCGATCGTGCCCGCCGGCATGACGCCGTGCTTGCGGCCGAGATCCACCCAGTACTGGAGCGCGCCGACGACGTCGGGGTGCGCGAAGTTGGTGCTGTTGCCCTCGCGGCTCATGAGGTCCTGGCCGTTCTGGCGCGAGAAGGCCTGGAACATCCAGTAGGGATAGCCCGTCGACGGAACCATCACGCCCCAGCGGGTGACGTTGCCCCCCGCGTCCTTCTTCACGAGCTTCGCTGCCATCGCGCGCATCTCGTCCCAGTTGGCGGGCGGCTTCTCCGGGTCGAGGCCCGCTTCCTTGAACGCGTCCTTGTTCCAGTAGAGCACGATGGTCGAGCGCTGGAACGGGATGCCGTACACCTTGCCCTTGTAGGTGCCGTTCATCATGAGCGCCGGGTAGAAGCTCTTCAGCCACTCCTTGTCGGCGGCGCTGGTGGCCATGTCGTCGAAGGGCACGATCAGGTCCTGCTCGATGAGCTCGTAGATGTCGATCGAGAACAGCACCGAGAGCTGCGCCGGCTGCCCGGCCTTGTGCGCGGCGAGCGCGCGGATGCGCGTGTCGTCGTAGTTGCCGGCGTACACCGCGTTCACCTTGACGTTCGGGTTCTCCTTCTCGAACCCGGCGGCGAGGCCGTCGATCACCTTGGTGAGCGGCCCGCCCACCGCGATCGGGTAGTAGAACGTGAGCTCGGTCTTGCCCTGCCCGTAGGCCGACGCGCCGCAGAGCGCGGCGAATATGAACGCGAAAAGTCGTTTCATGCTTTCCTCCCCTCGGAATCGAAGATATGCACCGCCGCGGGCTCCCAGCCAAGCCTCACCTGCGAGCCTGGGGCGAGGTCGACCTGCCCGGGCGCGCGCACGAGAAGCGAGGCGCCGTTCACCTGAGCGGTGACGATTGTGTCGGCGCCGTGGTATTCCGCGCTCGCCACCGTGGCGGCAACCCCGTCATTTCCAATCCGAATGTGCTCGGGACGGATGCCGAGCGTGCGGCCGGCCGCGGCGCCCGGCTGCACCACCTCGAGCGGCACGAGGTTCATGGCGGGCGTGCCGATGAAGCGCGCGGCGAAGGTGGTGGCCGGGCGCGAATAGAGCTCGGCGGGCGTGCCTTCCTGCTCGATGCGCCCCTCGCGCAGGAGGACCACGTGATCGGCCATGCTCATCGCCTCGACCTGGTCGTGGGTGACGTACACCACCGTTATCCCCAGACGCCGCTGCAGCGCGCGGATCTCGACGCGCATGTCGTGCCGGAGCTGGGCGTCGAGGTTCGAGAGCGGCTCGTCCATGAGGCAGATCGGGTTCTGCGACACGATCGCGCGCGCGAGCGCGACGCGCTGGCGCTGGCCGCCGGAAAGCTGCTGGGGCTTTCTATCGAGGTGCTTTGCGAGCCCTACGAGCTCGGCGACGCGTTCGAGGCGCGATCGGCGTTCCGGAGCGGGAAGCTTGCGGACCTTGAGGCCGAAGACGATGTTCTCCGCGACCGTGAGGTGCGGGAAGAGGGCGTAGGACTGGAACACCATCGAGATGCGCCGCTTCGTGGGATCGAGCCTCGTGACGTCGCGGCCCTCGATGAGGATCCGGCCCTCAGTTACCTCTTCGAGCCCGGCGATCAG
>DATADT010000139.1:0-4653 GCA_036258355.1 Burkholderiales bacterium | reverse complement strand
CATCCAGTACCTCAAGCTTCTGACAAGACGCCCGGACGGCGGGGTGGAGGAGAAGCGGGTCTTGCCTGTGCGGTTTGTACCGTTAGTCCCCGGAAAATAAACCGGGCTCAGACTCGATTCTTTCTAGAAGCGGCGGATGAGCACCATGGTGTGTCCGTCGCGCTTCATCTCGACCCGGTTGAGGAAGCTCATGCCAAGGAGCGCGATGTCGAGGCCCTGCTCGAGGACCACGCCGTCCACGCCC
Organism: Burkholderiales bacterium; assembly: GCA_036258355.1. Lineage (GTDB taxonomy): Bacteria > Pseudomonadota > Gammaproteobacteria > Burkholderiales > SG8-39 > SCGC-AG-212-J23. The sequence goes on along the minus strand of DATADT010000139.1, from coordinate 4,409 downwards.
GAGATCTCGATCTCGCCGAGCCGCACGGTGTCGAACCTCACCCGGTACGTCGGGACCATGCCGCCCGCCGTGCTGCTCATGCCGGGCTGGCCCTTGCGGTAGTCGATGCCCAGGCGTACCGCTTCGGCCGCCGGCAGCGCGACCATCGTCGCCCCAGTGTCGACGAGGAAGCGCACCGGGTTGCCGTTGATCGCGCCTTGGGTGATGAAGTGCCCGCGCGGGTCGGCGGCGAGCGTAATGCTCTGGCGCTCGGGAGTGGCGGGGGCGGTGCGGTAATGCTGGCCCAGCTTCAGCACGCGCCGCTGGCCGTCGACTTCCACCGTCGCTTCGCCGCGCTCGACCGAAATCACGGTAATGCCGCTCCACTTCTGCCCGACCTTGACGGTCTTCGGATCGCCGCCGTCCACCGACAACACCGCAGCCTTGTCGCTGATTACGCCGATCAGGGCGACATCGGCCGCGCCCACCGCTGTGGACAAAGGCACGAGGAGAAGCAGAATAGAGATCCGCATGAAGCCCGTCGGTATTTTTAGAACCGCTCGTACGGAAGGTCCAGGGTATTTTGCCATCTACCTCGAGCGGCGCTCAATTCCGTGGCAGCTCGTTGCGCTCGACGAGGGTGAAAAAGTGCCGGCCGACCCGCGGGTGTACTCCGGCCTGGCGGTGATGGGCGGGCCGATGAGCGCGAACGACGACCTTCCATGGATAGCGCCGCTCCTCGAGTTGCTGCGCAACGCGGTGCGCCGCGACGTTCCGGTGATCGGTCACTGCCTCGGCGGCCAGCTCATGTCGCGGGCCTTTGGCGGGGCGGTGCGCGCGAACCCGGTGCGCGAGATCGGCTGGGGCGAAGTGCGCGTGGCCGACAACGGCGTAGCGCGCGAGTGGCTGGGAGAGTTGCAGGCCTTCGAGACCTTCCAGTGGCACGGCGAGACCTTCAGCATCCCGCCGGGCGCCACGCGCGTGCTCGAGGGAGAGCACTGCCCCAACCAGGCGTTCGCGCTCGGGCGCCACTTCGCGATGCAATGCCACGTCGAAATGACGCCGGAGCTGGTGCGCACCTGGGTCAGCACCGGCGGCAACGAGATCCGCAGCCACCGGAAAAGCCCGGCGGTGCAGCCGCCCGCCGAGATCGAGAGGGACCTCGAGCCGAGGCTTGACCGGCTGCACCGGATCGCGGATCGGATCTACGATCGGTGGAGCGAAGGACTCAGTCGCGGAAGTTGACGTACTGAAGGGGAAGATCGGCAACCGATTTCCTGACCAGCTGAATCGCCGCCTGCAGATCGTCCTTCTTTCCGCCTGACACGCGCACCGCGTCACCCTGGATCGACGCGGCGACCTTGAGCTTGGAATCCTTGATGAGCTTCTGGATGTGCTTCGCCTTTTCCTGCGGGATGCCGACCTTTACCGTCACCGGGCGCTTCACCTTGTCGCCCGAGACCTTCTCGATCGCCCCCGGCTCGAGCGAGCGCACGTCGACGTTGCGCTTGGCAAGGCGCTGGCGCAGCACGTCGAGCACCTGGCCGAGCTTGAACTCGTCGTCGGCGTAGACCGTCAGGGCGAGGTCGTTTTGCTCCACGCGGGCGTCGGAGCCCTTGAAGTCGAAGCGATTCGAGATTTCCTTGTTGGTCTGCTCGAGCGCGTTCTTCACTTCCTGGCGATCGACCTGCGAGACGATGTCGAAGGAAGGCACCGGTCAGCGCGCGTTGAGCCGTTTGAGCTCGTCGATCCACCGCGCGGTCGTGACGCGGATCCAGTCGAGATCGGCCGGATCGTCATACTGGCTATACACCGACAGGGTGAACGGCTTGCCGCGCAGCAGGACGATGCTGGTGGAGGAAAGCTGGTACTTCGAGGGCTCGAAGTAGCGTGTCGGCTTGCTGCGCGCTCCAAGCAGCACCGCGACCGCGTCGGGGTCGTTGCGCAGCTCGGCAAGCACGTTCACGGTTCCCGCGGGGCGCGACTCCAGGTACTTGCGGTAGTCGCCCGGCGCCGGCATCGGCCCCAGGTCGCGCAGAGACTCGGCGGCGAAGGCCTTGAACGCGCCCGGCGTCATGCGCTCGCGCTCGGTTGCGCGCGGCGTGACCGCGATCATGTAGCGCCGCAGCTCGAGCGCGTCGCCGAGCGTGAAGCGCCGCATGTCCGCGTCCGTCACCGCGAAGAGCAGCACCCGGTTCGACGCGGAAGTGAGCGACTCGCCCAGCTCCTGCAGCCGCGGCGACCCGGTGAAGGACGTGTCGGCGAATCCGGGCGGGGCGTCCAGGCCGATGCGCGCTTCCCCCACCTGCACGGCGAACGGCGCCGCGACGGCATTGCTCGCCAAAAGAAAGGCCGCCAGGACGTGGATGCGCATGCGGCGCCATTCTAGCGGCTTGCGCCGGATCACTTATGATTGCCTTTTCCGGAGCGCAGGTTTTGGCGAAGATACTGGGCAAGCTTCCGCGGGGAGAGAAGATCGGCATCGCGTTCTCGGGCGGCCTGGACACCAGCGCCGCCGTGCGCTGGATGCGGGCCAACGGCGCGATTCCCTACGCGTACACCGCGAATCTCGGCCAGCCCGACGAGGCGCGCTACGAAGACATCCCGCGCAAGGCGCTCGCCCACGGCGCCGAAAAGGCGCGCCTCGTCGAATGCCGCCCGCAGCTCGTTGCCGAAGGCATCGCCGCCATCCAGTGCGGGGCGTTCCACGTCTCGACGGCCGGAGCGACGTACTTCAACACCACACCGCTCGGCCGTGCCGTGACCGGCACGATGCTGGTGGTTGCCATGCGCGAGGACGGCGTGGGCATCTGGAGCGACGGAAGCACCTACAAGGGCAACGACATCGAGCGCTTCTACCGCTACGGGCTGCTCGCGAACCCGGCGCTGCGCATTTACAAGCCATGGCTCGATCAGCGCTTCATCGACGAGCTCGGGGGGCGCAAGGAGATGTCCGCGTACTTGGCGAAGGCGGGCCTTGACTCCGGGACGAGCGCCGAGAAAGCGTACTCGACCGACTCCAATATGCTCGGCGCCACGCACGAAGCGAAGGACCTCGAGTTCCTGGACAAGAGCGTGGCCGTCGTCACGCCGATCATGGGTGTGGCGTTCTGGCGCGAGGAAGTCGTGGTGAAGCCCGAGCGCGTCAGCGTGCGTTTCGAGGAAGGCGTGCCCGTGGCGTTGAACGGCCAGCGCTTTACCGACGCGGTGGCGCTATTCGCGGAGGCCAACGCCGTCGGCGGGCGGCACGGCCTCGGCATGTCCGATCAGATCGAGAACAGGATCATCGAGGCGAAGAGCCGCGGCATTTACGAGGCACCGGGCATGGCGCTGCTCCACATCGCGTACGAGCGCCTGGTCACCGGCATCCACAACGAGGACACCATCGAGCATTACCGCGTGAACGGCCGGCGCCTCGGCCGGCTTCTGTACCAGGGGCGGTGGTTCGACCCGCAGGCCATGATGCTGCGCGAGGCGGCGCAGCGCTGGGTGGCGAGCGTGGTCAGCGGGGAGGTAGCGCTCGAGCTTCGCCGCGGCAACGACTATTCGATTCTCGACACCAAGGGCCCGAACCTCACCTACAAGCCCGAGCGCCTCACCATGGAGAAGGGCGACGAAATGTTCTTTACTCCCGCCGACCGCATCGGCCAGCTCACGATGCGAAATCTCGATATCGCCGATACGCGCCAGAAGCTCGGCCTTTACGGCGAAGCGGGGCTGCTCGGCGATTCCACCACCGGCGCCGCGCCGCTACTGGCACCGGCTGAGCCCAAGAAGAAGCCTTAGCTTCGAAGCCCTAGCTTCTCTTTCCGAGCACGAGGAACTCCAGCAGCGCCTTCTGGGTGTGCAGGCGGTTTTCGGCCTCGTCCCAGACCACCGACTGCGGTCCATCGATCACCGCGGCGGCGACTTCCTCGCCGCGGTGCGCCGGCAGGCAGTGCATGAAGAGCGCGTCCTTGCTTGCCGCACGCATCTTGTCGGCGTCCACCTGCCAGTCCTGGAAGTCGCGCCGGCGCTCCTCGTTCTCGTCCTCGAAGCCCATCGAGGTCCAGACGTCCGTGGTGACGAGATCCGCGCCCCGGGCGGCGGCCCTGGGGTCGTCGAAGGCCTCGCTGTTGCGATTCATCCTTTCGCGCTCGACCTCGTAGCCCGGCGGCGTCGAGACGTTGAGCTTGAAGTCGAAGAGCGCCGCCGCCTGCAGCCAGGTATTGCAGACGTTGTTCGAGTCGCCGATCCAGGCCACGGTGCGGCCGCGGATCGGGCCGCGGTGCTCGATGTAGGTAAAGACGTCGGCCATGATCTGGCAGGGGTGGTACTCGTTCGTGAGCCCGTTGATCACCGGCACGCGCGAGGCTCCGGCGAAGCGCTCGATGATCGCCTGCTCGAAGGTGCGCACCATGATGACGTCGCACATGCGCGAGATCACCTTC
>DATADT010000138.1:0-6163 GCA_036258355.1 Burkholderiales bacterium | reverse complement strand
CGTCTTCGAGCGCGGCGAGGTTCGCATGGCGGTGGGCTCGCCGGGCGGGTCGATGATCATCAACTACGTCGCCAAGGCGCTCGTCGGCACGCTCGACTGGAGCCTAGACATCCAGTCGGCCATCGAGCTGCCCAACTTCGGCTCGCGCAACGGCCCGACGCTGATCGAGCAGGGCAGCGGTTACGAGAAGCTGGCTCCCGAGCTGGCCGAGCGCGGCCACCAGGTGGAGCGGATCGCTCTGACGAGCGGCCTGCACGGCATCGAGCGGGTGGCGGGTGGGTGGCGCGGCGGGGCCGACCCCCGGCGCGAGGGCGTCGCCCGCGGACGCTGACTCCGTCGCTGGAGCTGCAGGTCATCGCCAGCCGCACGGCCGGCTAATCCCCTCGTGGGATGGTGCCGGCCGTAAGGCGCGCGACGATCGCCGCCACGCAGTCTTCCGGCGTGGCGGCGACGTCGATCGAAATCGCATGGCTCGGGGGCTCGAGCGCGCCGAGTTGGCTCTCGAGGAGCGTCGCCGGCATGTAGTGGTGCGTGCGCGTGGTCATGCGCGAGCGGATGAGCTGCGGGCTGCCGTGCAGGTACACGGTCCTGAAGTCGTGGATGCCCTGCGCCAGGCGCTCGCGGTAGCTTCTTTTCAGCGCCGAGCAGGCAAGCACTGCGTTTAACTCGTCCTTAATGATCCGGTTTAGGTGGACGAGCCACGGCTGACGGTCGGCATCGTCGAGCGGAATGCCGGCTCGCATCTTGGCGACGTTCTCGGGCGGGTGATAGTCGTCGGCGTCGATGAAGCGCCAGCCGAGGCGCCGGGCGAGCGCCGCGCCGATCGTCGTCTTGCCGGCGCCGGCAACCCCCATCACCAGCACGATCATCCCGGCCGCAGCTTCTCGGTCGGATGGCCGCCGAAGCGCGCGCGCATCATCGCGAGCAGGCGCCGGGTGTAGTCGGAGCGGCCCTGGCTCGAGAAGCGGTTCATCAGCGCCGCGGCGATCGCCGGTGCGGGCACGCCGAGCTCGATCGACTCGAGCGCGGTCCAGCGTCCCTCGCCCGAATCGGCGACCACGGGCGCGATGCCTTCCAGGTTTTCATCCTTCAGGATCTCGACGCAGAGATCGAGCAGCCAGGAGCGCACCACGCTGCCATGGCGCCAGGTCTCGGCGAGGCGCGCGACGTCGATGTCGAGCTCGCGGCGCGCGGCGAGCAGCGCGAAGCCCTCGGCGAGCGCCTGCATCATGCCGTACTCGATGCCGTTGTGGATCATCTTGGCGAAGTGCCCGGCGCCGCTCGGCCCGCAGTGCAGCCAGCCGCGCTCCGGGTGCGGCGCAAGGAGCTTGGCGAACGGCTCGAAGATCTCGATCGACTTCGGCGTGCCGCCGAGCATGAGGCAGTAGCCGCTTTCGAACCCATGGATCCCGCCCGAGACACCGGCGTCGATGTAGCGCAGACCCTGCTGCGAGAGCGCGAGCGCGCGGCGCATCGAGTCCTTGTAGTAGCTGTTGCCGCAGTCGATTATCGTGTCGCCCGCCGAGCACAGCGCGATGAGGTCGCGGATCGTGTCCTCGACCGCGGTGCCCGCGGGCAGCGACAGGACGATGACGCGCTCGCCGTCCAGCCGCGCGCACAGCGCGGCAAGGTTCTCCGCGCATTCGACGCTCTTTTCTGCTGCCAGGGCCTCGCGCGCGGCCTCGGCATGGTCGTAGCACACGACACGAGCTCCGCCGCGCGCCAGGCGCCGCGCCATGCTGGCGCCCATGCGCCCCAGACCGATGATGCCGGTTTCCATGAGCTCTCCTGAACGAGTAGCGGATTCTAGGGTCATAGCAACGAGTGAAGCAGGCGCTCGAGCGCGCCGGCTCCGGGCTCGAGGCGCTCGAGGCCCGGAAAGCTCCTCAGCCACGTGAGCTGACGCTTGGCCAGCTGTCGCGTCGCGGCAACGCCTTTTTCCCTCAGCGCTTCCCTGTCGTAGCGGCCTTCGAGGTACTCCCACACCTGGCGATAGCCGACTGCGCGCATGCTCGGCATGGCGGCGCTCAACCGGTAGCGTTGCCTTAACTGGCGCACTTCGTCGATCAAGCCGAGCCCGAGCATGGCGTCGAAGCGCTGCGCGATCTTTTCATGCAGCACGGCGCGCTCCGGAATGAGCGCGATGCCTTTCAGCTCGAACGGCAAGTCTTGCCTGGCGAGGCCCTGGAGCGTCGATAGCGGCCTGCCGGTGACACGCCAGACTTCCAGCGCGCGCTGAACGCGCTGCGAATCGCTCGGCGCAAGCCGCTGCGCCGTTTTCGCATCCACCTTCGCCAGCTCGGCATGCAATGCAGGCCAGCCGCGGCGCGCCGCTTCGGCCTCGATGTCCGCGCGCACCTGCGCGTCAGCCGGGGGCAGCGTATCGAGGCCGCCGGTGAGGGCGCGGTAATACAGCATCGTTCCGCCGACGAGGAGCGGAATCTTCTTTCTCGCGAGCACGTCCTGGATCCCGGCGAGCGCATCGCGCCGCCAGCGACCCGCCGAGTAGGCCTGGTCGGGATCGACGAGGTCGATGAGGTGGTGCGGCACGCGCGCGCGCTGCGCCGCGCTTGGCTTGGCGGTACCGATGTCCATCCCGCGGTAGACGAGCGCCGAGTCCATCGACACGATCTCGAGCGGCGCCTTCTCGGCGGCCTCGAGCGCAAGCGCCGACTTGCCGCTCGCGGTCGGCCCGAGGAGCGCGTAGACCATGCCTTGCAACGCTAGCGGCCGCCGGCGACGTCCAGCAGCGCTCCGGTGATGTAGGAAGCCTCGTCGGAGGCAAGCCAGACGATGGTGCGGGCGATCTCTTCCGGCTCGCCCGGCCGCCCGAGCGGAGCCGTGCCCCCGATGCGCTCCGCCCGTCCGGGGTCGCCGCTCGCAAGGTGGATCTCGGTGCGAATCACGCCGGGCCGCACCGCGTTGACGCGGATTCCTTCCGGCCCTACTTCTTTGGCGAGGCCGATGGTGAAGGTGTCGATCGCGCCTTTGGAGGCGGCGTAGTCGACGTACTCGCCCGGTCCCCCGAGCCGTGCCGCGACCGAGGATACGTTGACGATGGCGCCGCCCTTGCCGCCATGGCGTGTCGACATGCGCTTCACCGCCTCTCGCGCGCACAGGAAGCTGCCGGTGACGTTGACGGCGAGCATGCGTTGGATGCGCTCCGCGGACATCGCTTCGACGCGAGTGCCGCGGTCGACGATGCCGGCGTTGTTCACGAGCGCGGTCACGCGCCCCAGCTTGTCGTCCGCCGTCTTGAACAGGCGCATGACGTCCGCCTCGCTCGCCACGTCGGCTTGCACCGCAATCGCGTTGCCGCCGATCTGCCGCACGACCTGCTCGGCCGCCGTTCGATTCTTCTCGTAGCTGATCGCAACGGCGTAGCCGCGCTGCGCGGCGAGCAGCGCGGTCGCCGCGCCGATGCCCCGCCCGCCGCCGGTGACGATCATGACTTTCATCGGCCTCGCATGAAGAGCTTGTCGAGGTCCGCCATTGTCAGCTGGTACCAGGTCGGCCGGCCGTGATTGCAGCTGCCAGAGCGCTCGGTCTGCTCCATCTCGCGCAGCAGCGCATTCATCTCCGGTATGGTCAGCGCACGATTCGCCCGCACGGCCGCGTGGCACGCCATGGTGGCTAGAAGCTCGTTCTGCCGCGCGGCGAGCACCTGGCTCGCCCCGTACTGCCGGACCTCGGCGAGGACGGCGCGCGCAAGCCCGGCGATGTCGCCGCCGGCGAGCGGCGAGGGCGCCGCGCGCACCGCGAGCTCGTTCGGTCCGGAAGCCGTGAGCTCGAGCCCGAGGCGCTCGAGCGCTTCGCGGTTCTCTTCGGCGGTCGCGATATCGATCGCCTCGGCCTGCAGGACCGCGGGCACGAGCAGGCTCTGGCGCTGTACCGCGCCGGCGTCGAGGCCGGCCTTGAGCCTTTCCATCACGATGCGCTCGTGCGCCGCGTGCATGTCAACGAGGACCAGCCCGGCCTCGTTTTGCGCCAGGATGTAGACGCCGTGGAGCTGCGCGAGCGCATAACCGAGCGGTGGAGCTTTCTCGCTGGCGGGCAGCGGCGCCGCCGCGGATTTCACGAAAGCCTCGTAGGCGGCCACGGGCTGTTGAATTGAGAACGCCGCTTGGATGCCCGCGGCGCGATTTAGCGTCGCAAAGGCGACGGGCGCTTCCGCCGCTCCCGGCGACAACGCGCGCTCGAGGGCGTGCAACACGAACTGGTGCACCGCGCGTGGCTCGCGGAAGCGCACCTCGGTCTTCGCCGGGTGCACGTTCACGTCCACGCCGCGCGGGTCGATCTCGAGGAACAGCACATACGCCGGCTGGCGCTCGCCGTGCAGCAGCTGCGCATACGCTTCGCGCACCGCGTGCGAGAGGAGCCGGTCGCGCACGAAGCGGCCATTGACGAAGAAGTACTGCCCGCCTTCCGCGTGCGGCGTCCCGGTCCTGCCACGGAGCCGCAACGAACCGGCCTGGGCTTCAACCGAGAGGCTGCTGGAGAAAAATGCGTCGCCCAGCAGTGCACCGGCACGCTCGGCGGTGTCCTGGGCGCGGAGGACCTGGCTCACGCGCCCGTTGTGCTTCAGCATGAAGGCGATGCGCGGGTGGGCGAGCGCGATGCGCCGAAACGCCTCGTCGCAGTGGCCGAGCTCGGTCGCCTCGGTGCGCAGGAACTTGCGCCGCGCCGGCGTATTGAAATAGAGGTCGGACACCGCGACCGTGGTGCCCTGCGCGCGCGCGGCGGGCTGCACTTCGCCGATCTGCGCGCCTTCGGCCGAGACCGCGGCGGCGTGCGGCGCCTCGCGCGTGCGGCTGGTGATCGAGAGCCTCGACACCGACGCGATGGAGGCGAGCGCCTCGCCGCGGAAGCCCAGGGTCGCCACGCCCTCGAGGTCCTCCAGCGTCGCGATCTTGCTCGTCGCATGGCGCGCCAGCGCAAGCGGCAGCTCGTCGCGCGCGATTCCAGCGCCATCGTCCTCCACCTGAACGCGCTTGATGCCGCCCGCGTCGAGCGCCACGGTGATCGCCTGCGCGCCGGCGTCGACGCTGTTCTCGAGCAGCTCCTTCAGCACCGAGGCCGGGCGCTCGACCACTTCGCCGGCCGCGATCTGGCTCACCAGAAGCTGCGGCAGGGCGCGGATCGTCATGCGAGATCGGCTTCCGCGCCGCCCGTGATGCGAAGGAGCTCTGCGTAGGTCAGGCGAAATACCGTGTGTGGATGCCCCGCGGCGGCCCACAGCTCGCGGTAGGCCGCGAGGCTCTTCTCGACGAACGTGCGCGTGACGCCATGGCCGACCGGCGCGACGCCGCCGATGGCGAAGCCGGTATGGCGGCGCACGAAGTCCGCGTCCGCCTTGCTGACCGGCTCGCCGGCGAGCGCCGCGAGGCGCGCGATGTCGACGCGCTTGGCGCCGGAGGACATGACGAGCAGCGCCGCGTCGCTCTCCTCGGCGCGGAACACGAGCGAATTGGCGATCTGGCCGACGTCGCAACCGAGAAACTCTGCCGCCGCTTGGGCAGTACGCGCGGCGCCGGGCAGCTCGACGATGCTCGCCCGCAGTCCCGCGCGCGACAGAGCGTCGCGCACGCGCTCTACGCTCGCAGATGTGAGGACCGCGGAAGACATTCGAGGGAGCGCGACGATTATACAATCGCGCGATGGAGATACTGGCGTGGTTTTGGGACCTTGTCGTGCGGCTCGACGTGCACCTCGCTGATTTCGTGCAGGAGCACGGCGTTTGGGTCTACGGGCTGCTCTTCGTCATCGTGTTCTGCGAAACCGGGCTCGTCGTGACCCCGTTTCTTCCCGGCGATTCGCTCCTCTTCGTCGCGGGCGCGGTCGCGGGCGCGGGCGACATGGACATCGTCGCGCTCATGGCCACGCTGGTCGCCGCCGCGCTCTGCGGCGACAACGTGAACTACTGGGTCGGGCGCTGGATCGGGCCGAAAGTGTTTCACTACGAGCGCTCGCGCTGGTTCAATCCCGCGCACCTCGCCCGGGCCCACGCCTTCTACGAGCGCCACGGCGGCAAGACCATCATCCTCGCGCGCTTCGTGCCGATCGTGCGCACTTACGTCCCGTTCGTGGCCGGCGTCGGCACGATGCCCTATCTGCGCTACCTGACGTTCTGCGTGCTGGGCGCGCTGATCTGGGTCGTGTCGCT
>DATADT010000137.1:0-2038 GCA_036258355.1 Burkholderiales bacterium | reverse complement strand
CGTGATGACGTTCGCGATGACGAGCGTCCAGACCATCGAGTAGGTCACCGCGAGGTGCTTCGTGAGCATGTCCGGCCCCGGGTGCAAGCCCATGATCAGGAATGCGCCGAGCAGGATGGCCATCGCGCCGCTCCCCGGCACCCCGAAAGCGATGGTCGGGATGAGGTCCCCGCCTTCCTTGGAGTTGTTCGCGGCGCCGGGGCCGAGCACGCCGCGCACGTCGCCGCTGCCGAAGCGAGCGCGATCCCGCGCGTCCTTAGCGCTCTGCACCGCGTGGGCATACGCCATCCATTGCGCCACGCCACCGCCTGCACCCGGCAGGATACCGACGAAGACGCCGACCACGGAGCAGCGCACCACCAGCCAGAAATGCCGGAAAGTATCCTTGATGCCCTCCCAGACGCCCGTGCCGAGCTTCGCCGCGGGCGCGTTGCCGGCGATCGACGTACCGCGCACCGCGAGGTCGATGATCTCGGGGATGGCGAAGATGCCTACCAGCACCGGGATGAGCTCGAGTCCTTCCCAAAGATAGATCAAGCCGAAATCGAAGCGCAGGATGCCCGACTGCCGCTCCTGGCCGATTGTCGCGAGAAGCAGCCCCAGCAGCCCCATTGCGAGCCCCTTGACCTGCGCCTGCGTGCCCTGTCCGCTGAGCGACGTGATGCACGCGATGCCCATTACCGTGACCATGAAGAGCTCGGGTGAGCCGAAGGTGAGGACGAGCGGACGCACGATCGGGATCGAAACGGCGAGCGCCGCGGCGCCGATCACCGCACCGACGAGCGAGCTCATGAGCGCGGCGCCGAGGGCGCGCGCGGCCTCGCCGCGCTTCGCCATCGGATGGCCGTCGACCACGGTCGCGGCCGACAACCCTTCCCCCGGCACGCCGAAAAGGATCGACGTAATGTCGCCCGTCGTCGCGGCCACCGAGTGCATCCCGAGCAGGAACGCGAACGCTTCCACCGGGCTCATCTTGAAAACGAAGGGCAGCATCAGCGCGAGCGTCGCCGCGCCGCCGATGCCGGGAAGGAGACCGACCACGAAGCCGAGCGCCATGCCCACCAGCATCAGGCTGAAGGCGTTCCACTGCAGCACGAGCGAAAGGCCCTGGGCGAGCGCGTCGAGCATCAGTGGACGATCCTAAAACAAAAAGCGTCTAAAATCCGGCGGCCTCCACATGGCCCTACTGGAACTGCACGGCGTCACGCGCCGCTTCGGCGATTTCACCGCCGTCGACAACGTGAGCATGAGCATCGAGCCGGGCGAGTTCTTCACCCTGCTCGGCCCGTCGGGCTGCGGCAAGACCACGCTCCTTCGCATGATCGGCGGGTTCGACGAGCCCGACGCCGGCACGATCCTGGTCGAAGGGCGCGACATGCACGGCATGCCGCCCGAGCGGCGCAACCTCCACACGGTGTTCCAGAGCTACGCGCTTTTTCCACACATGACTGTGGAGCGCAACGTCGCGTTTCCGCTTCGTATGGCCGGCGTCCCGGCCGACGAGACGCGGCGGCGCGTCGAGGCCGCGCTCGGCCAGGTTCAGCTGCAGGGCCTCGGCAAGCGCTACCCGGGCGAGCTCTCCGGCGGCCAGCGGCAGCGCGTCGCGGTGGCGCGCGCGCTCATCAACCGCCCGCGGCTGCTCCTCCTCGACGAGCCGCTTGCCGCGCTCGACGCCAAGCTGCGCGAGAGCATGCAGACGGAGCTCATCGGCCTGCAGCGCGAGGTGGGCGTCACTTTCGTCTACGTCACGCACGACCAGAGCGAAGCGCTCGCCCTTTCGCATCGCATCGCGGTCATGAATCACGGCCGCGTCGAGCAGCTCGGCGAGCCTTCAGTGATCTACGGCTTCCCCCGGAACCGGTTCGTCGCCGATTTCGTCGGCGAATGCAACATGCTTTCCGCCGACGTACGCAGCGTCGAGTCCGGGCAGATCGAGCTCAGCGTGCGCGGTGTCGGAGACGTGGTGGCCACCCATGGCGAGCATATCGCCCCGGGCGCGCAAGGCGTGCTTGCGCTGCGCCCGGAGCAGGTCAGGATG
>DATADT010000136.1:0-5291 GCA_036258355.1 Burkholderiales bacterium | reverse complement strand
AAGCCGATATGCGGCCACACGTACTCCCCGCTCCGGGAAGCCCGCGATGCGTGCTGCTCGAGTCTGCCAACCGAAATAGACCACGTAAGCAGCAATAAAGCGGCGCCGACGCTCCCTGTCGCGTGGTCGGCCAGCAGGGTTACCCGAGCGGCCAGGCAGAAAGCGACCGAGCCGGTCTCTCTTTGACGCCTTACGTGTGCTCAAGGCGGTCCTTTGTGGAGCTCACGCTTTGCATGCCATCGTTTGATTTGATGGCGTGCTAGATCCCGCCGGGCCTGGGCATTCCGGCCGCTTGTGCGCTTGGTCGGCATTAGATCAGCTCGAGCAGGACTTCGCCGCTCGGCTTATTCGAGTACCGCGCCGGGGTCTTGTACGCTAGGTGGCGCCCTGCGCGCCGGCCGACTCCATGTAACGGGCGGTAACGGATTGAAACGGTATACAGCCTTCGCGGACTCATGCCATGGCGGCCTCCTATGCCTCACGCACGTCGACGCGCCCGCCTGAGGCAAAGGCGGCTTCGTACTCTGCTATTTCTTCCCGAGAAACCTCAAGGCTCTTCTTAGAGGCATCGCCTTTGGTGAGTTCTCCTACAGAGTTCGTCCGAACGGCGTTCGCCATTGAAGTGTCGTGGCGTTCGCCATTCACTGGCGGTGCGGGCTTGCTCGGTTCGGGGCCCGGGTTCTTCCCGCTGAATAGCGAACAGCGTTCGCTCTTCCAGTAGGCGTTGGAGATCGTCGTCGGGAGCCTCGCCCGGTATTCGTAACCGTAGCGTCGGTGCGGGATGCCGCGGGGTGATTTGCGGGGCTGGCGCTCGAGCCATTTCCCGTCGACGAGCCGCTGCAACGCCTTCCCCACGCTGCGATCCGTGATCCTGCAGCGCACCGCCAGCGTGTCCTGGCTGGGCCAGCAGCGCTCGCCAGAGCTGCTCATGTAGAGTGAGCAGACAAGGGCCACCAAGCGATCGTGCGGGTGCGCCGGGCCTTCGCTGCTGGCGAGCGCGTTGCGCCACGCGAACAGAAACCGGCTGGCGGCCATTACGCGGCGCTTGTGCCTCGCGCGCTATCGGTCGCGGACTCAGCGCGCGCACTGCAGTTGTCTGACTCGGCCGCCCCCCTGCCCCTCAGGTTCGCGGCCGAATCTTTGTCTGTGGGTGTCTCGAGCATTACCCCGACGTGAGCCCGGAGCGGCCAATCAGGATTTAGCTGAATCAGCCGGGAAGGCGAGCAGCAGTAAACATGTCGAAAACGGCCATCAACAAGGCGTTTGAACCACCTTGTCAACGCGGCCGACGTCGGTGCTACCCACCATGCGGGCAGGCGGATACTGCGTTCCTGGGCTAGTTTTTCCCAGTTGACGGCATCAGCGAAGTCACGGCGGAATCGTGACCCGGCCTCGATCGCGGCGCGACGGGCTTCGGCGGCTCGGGCTCTCGCCAGCGGAGTGAGGGCGCTCATTCTTGGGCGTGCCCCGGGACCGATTCTTGGATCGAGGCCCGCCGAACGCCGGTGGCACCACCTCTCGCCTGCCTACGGCTTACGAGGCTTGCCTGCGTCGCTTTGGCGACCTTCTCCGCGCGTTGGGCGGCCGTTCTTGCAGATATTGCGATGCGGCGACGGAAGAGCGTCTGTATCGCCTCGCTGGTAGCGTAGCGCCTGCTCCCGATGAGGAAGGTCTGCAACTCCCCGCTATTGACGAGCTCGTAGCCTTTTACTCGGCCGACGCCGATGCGATTGAATGCTTCCATGATCGGGAAGGCCTGCGGGCCGTCGCTGGGCAACAGCCGACCCTCCAGGAAAAGGCGGAGCATTGCGGCAGCGCTCTCGGCCTCGTGCGTCACGATTGCGGTGGCCGCCGCCGGATGTTTTTTCGACTCGCTGCGCATCCTGTGAACTCTCCGAAATGGTGCTGAACGCTCCCATGTTCCAGAGAATCAGGACGTGAACCCAGTTCACGTCAGGCCGGTCCTAGCTCATCCAGGAGGATGCGATAAATCTGGCGCTCGGAAAGCCAAGTCACTCCACTATCGCGGATTCGGCCGACGAGGCCTTGCCGGGGCTCGCCTGCGGACAAGCGGGATCTAGCTGCTCGAATGACTACGGACCGAGCCGACCGTTCTCTTCTCCTTTCACCGCTGATGCGACCGCCTTCGCGGCCACGTTGGCGCTGAAGGCGTCCGATACGAGCGTCATCTTCCAGTGCCTTGACTTTCGCCTTGGCAGCACGGCGCTCCACGTCTCGTGCATTCTCCAGCGCCTCGACTTTCGCCTTGGCAGCACGGCGCCCCGCGTCTCGTGCCCTTCGAGCAAGCTCGGCCGGGTGATTGGCATTCCGCTGGCCTTTCTCGAAGCCGGCAGCGAAGGCCAGCTCTTCGATCTGACGATCACGAGCGGCAATGGCGAACTCGATTGCGAGAGGATCACTAGCTGGAAACGTTAGGTTCAGTGCTTCGTCGAGCAAAGCGTCACAACGCTTGCCAGCACGGTCGGCTCGGATCGTTGCCACATAGGAGGATGATCCCGCGGCCTTGCTAGGCTCTGGAGCAGCCATGATGCGAACCTCCTAATGTGGTCAGGCCAGCGCCGAATTCACAATCGGTGTTGGGCCGCTTCCCGGTGGATGCGCGTCAGGCCGCTTCTACGCTGCCCTGCCCTTCATCGGCACCACATCGGCGCCGCGCTGCGCTTGGCTGAGCTGCTCGCCCCACCAGGTCATCAGCTTGATGCGTTGTTGCAGGCGCTCTCCGCGGTCGTAGGCCCGCACGACGTCGTTATCGTGAATGTGATCTAACGCTAGCTCGACCACGTCGCGTTCGAAATCGTGGTCCTTGGCGAGCGTAGAAAAAGCAGCCCGCCACCCGTGTGGACTATGCGTTCCTTCGAGGCCGAGGGTCACCCGATATGCCTTCTCGAGCGATTCGCGGGTGATGTGTTTGGCTCCTGCATGCGACGCAAACACGTAGCGCTTGCTCCCGACTTGCTCGCGCCATTCCCGTAACTCCTTCACGATGGCCCGAGGGAGGATGATTTTGTGGTCGTGATGCCGGTCTCGAGACTTCATTTTGTGCCGCGGAATTACCCACGTCGGCACGCCTGCATCAAGGACGAATTCTGACCACTCGGCCTCTACGATGTTTCCGATCCGAGCGGCAGTAAAAGCGCAGAGCCGGTGCGCCATCCGTACCGCCGGTGAGAGCTTCGCTTCGTCAGCCTTTCGAAGCACAGCGCCGAGCTCCGGGAAGGTCAGGAGTGCCGGCATGCGGCCAGCCCGTCCCCTGGACGGTAGGACCTCGTGAACTGGCTCGGCAGGATTGTCGTCGCGCAGCCCACGCGCCTGCGCTAGGCGGAAGATCCCACTGACATGCTGGAGAACCTTCCCGGCGGTATCCCTAGCGCCGCGCTTGAAGATCGCTTCGATGACGCCGGAGACCATCGCCGGTTTGATCTCTTTAATCGGCAACTTGCCGAGTCGCGGCAAAACATCCCGCTCGATCGCGCGGCTCGACTTGTCGTAGTGGATCGCGCTCCAGTCCTTTCGTTGCTTCGCAAACCAGTCGCTCGCCACAGTCTCGAACGTGTTTTCGGACGCGGCGGCGCCATCGGCCCTCAGAAGATGACGGGCCTGGACCGGGTCGCGCCCCTCTCGCAGTAGCGCCTTGATGGCGTCGCGCTCGGCGCGCGCCTGCTCGAGTGAAATCGCCGGATACTTGCCCACTGCGTAGACCCGCTCTTTGAGCACTTCATTGGCCTTCACGCGATACTTGACGCGCCAGACCGGCGTGCCCGCCGGCGTGAGCATGATGTAAAGCGCGCCACCATCCGAAAGTTTTGCAACGGGTGCTTTGCCGGTTCGTGCCTTCGTGATGAAGGCGCGGATCTTGACGTCGGTAAGTTTGTTGAGGACCCGCCTGTTTATGGCATTTTCCACCGCTGCCTCCGCTCTCGTAACAGAGCGGGTTTGATACCCCCTCTGATACCCCCATTATGGTCGGATGCCGGCGAACGGTCAAGAACGACGGCGTACTATGAAAACGGCGCCGTCAACTGCGTGCTCGGTGATCTAGTTGGGGGTATTTGGTGGAGTGGAGGAGGATCGAACTCCCGACCTTCGCATTGCGAACGCGACGCTCTCCCAGCTGAGCTACCACCCCGGAGTTACAGCCTTTCGCGAGGGCCGGATTTTACAGGAGATTCGCTATCATGGCTGCCTCGCAAAGGGGGAACCGATGCAGATCTCGCCGCCATTCGGATACAAGGAAATTGTCCCGTTCCTCAAGACGCAGAAAGTGCGCCTGCTCGCGCAAGGAGAGGTGCCCGAGTTCGCGCAGCGGGGCAACGCCGTGCCGATCAGCCATACCGAATTCCAGCCGATCGCGCGCCACTATCCGATCGTCTTCACGAGCAGCGACCAGGGCAAGACCTACGCCGCGGTCGCGGTGCTCGGGCTGAGCGCCGGTGAGAATCTGTTCTACGGCGACGGCCGCTGGTCGAGCGGCGCCTACATTCCAGCGTATGCGCGGCGCTATCCGTTCTGCATGGCGCGCGTCAACGTGAACAAGGTGGAACAGAAGAACCGGCTTATCTGCGTCGAGAAGTCCGCGCTCGACGAAGAGAGCGGCGAGGCGATGTTCGACGCGGCCGGCCAGCCGAGCGAGAAGTGGAAAGGCGTCGAACGCCTGCTCTCCGAGTACGAGGCGGACCTCGAGCGCATGCGAGAGATGTGCGCGCTGCTCGCCGACTACGGCCTGCTCGAGCCGTTCACCATGCAGGCAACGATGAAGAAGGAAAAGGGCGGCGGCTCCATGCAGATGACCGGCATGCATCGCGTGGCGGAGAAGAAGCTCGAGGAGCTCAACGCCGCGCAGCTCAAGAACCTCATCCGTAAGGGCTACCTGGCGCGCATCTACCTGCACCTGGTGTCGCTCGAGAACTTTGCCCGGCTGCTCGACCGCAAAGGCAAACGCGCGCAGTAATCGGGGCTCTACTTACTGTCGCCGATCGCAATCTCGCCCAGGTTTGCGGTCTGGGCGCCGGCTTCAGCATGCGCGCCTTTCATTTCCAGCGAGCCGACGCGAACGAACGGCTCCTTGTCGTCCGGCAAGCTGCGTGGTCCATGCAGCGTTAACGTAAAGCTCGTCGAAGCGAGCGAAGGCGGCATCTCCGGTGCGTTCGCGCACCGAGAGGCCGCGCACCGTGACCGAGGGGGCGAAGGATTGACGCGAACAGCGTCGACCGTAACCTCGCGGCGGAGGAGCTGCGAGAGCGTCTCCTCCAGCTTCGACTTCAGAATCGGGG
>DATADT010000135.1:0-1579 GCA_036258355.1 Burkholderiales bacterium | reverse complement strand
TGCTACGAGGCAGTCGAGGTCGATTTGACGCTCTACCACGAGAACGGCGAGCAGGAATCGAAGCTCCTGTTCGTCGGGCCGACGCCGCACGCGATCCACGAGGCGCAGCGCCGCTGCATGGTCGAGGACGTCGCCGCAATCT
This sequence comes from Burkholderiales bacterium, assembly GCA_036258355.1. Lineage (GTDB taxonomy): Bacteria > Pseudomonadota > Gammaproteobacteria > Burkholderiales > SG8-39 > SCGC-AG-212-J23. The sequence continues at coordinate 1,437 of DATADT010000135.1, read as the reverse complement.
TGGCGCGCCAGTTCGGCAAGGAGCAGGTGGCGCAGGTCACCGCGCTCGTCAACGAGCTCTTCGACCGCGACTGGAAAGAGAAGGCCTCGCAGCAGAAAAAACCCGAGCGCGCCTTCGAGAACTACACTCGCCCCTCCAGAAAAAACCTGCATTAAGAACGACGAGGAGATTCCTCTGACGGGGGATCTCAAAACTTTCGGAAAAGGCCATGGCTGGGCCTAAATATCCGTCTCTCGATACGCTTGCGCTGCACGCCGGCCAGTCGCCCGACCCGGCGACCGGCAGCCGCGCAGTCCCGATCTACCAGACCACGTCGTACGTGTTCCGCGACACGGAGCACGCGGCCTCGCTCTTCAACATGGAGCGCGCGGGCCACGTCTATTCGCGCATCTCCAACCCGACCGTGGCGGTGCTGGAAGAGCGCGTGGCCGCGCTCGAGGGCGGCGTCGGGGCGATCGCGACCGCCTCGGGTCAGGCGGCGCTGCACCTCGCCATCGCGACGCTGATGGGCGCCGGCGGGCACATCGTCGCCTCTAGCGCGCTCTACGGCGGTTCGCACAACCTGCTCGCCTATACGCTCAGGCGCTTCGGCATCGAGACGACTTTTGTTTCTCCCCGTAATTTGAACGAATGGCGCGCGGCCGTACGGCCCACGACCCGACTTCTGTTCGGGGAGACCCTCGGCAATCCGGGGCTGGACGTCCTCGACATCCCGTCGGTGGCGACGATCGCCCACGCGGCGAAGATTCCCCTCCTCGTCGACGCAACGTTCACCACGCCGGTGCTGATGAAGCCCTTCGCGCTCGGCGCGGACCTCCTTTACCACTCGGCGACGAAGTTCCTCGGCGGCCACGGCGTAGCGATCGCCGGGGTGCTGGTGGATTCGGGGCGCTTCGACTGGGAGGCGTCGGGCAAGTTCGAGACGCTGACCGCGCCGTACGCCGGGTTCCACGGCATGGACTTCGAAGAGGAATCGGGCACGCGCGCGTTCCTGCTGCGCGCGCGCCGCGAGGGCCTGCGCGACTTCGGCGCCTGCATGGCACCGATGACCGCGTTCCAGATCCTCCAGGGCATCGAGACGCTGCACCTCAGGATGCCGCGCCATGTGGACAACACGAGAAAAGTTGTGCAGTTCCTGTCCTCACACTCGAGCGTCGAACGGGTGATCTACCCCGAATTGAAAACCCACCCGGATTACGAGCTGGCGAAGAAGCTGCTGCCCCACGGCTGCGGCGCGGTGTTTACCTTCGAGATCAAGGGCGGACGGCCGGCGGGGAAGCGCTTCATCGAGTCGCTGCGGCTTTTCTCGCACCTCGCCAACGTCGGCGACGCGAAGTCGCTCGTCATCCATCCGGCGAGCACCACGCACTACCGCATGAGCGACGAGGACCTGAAGAGGGCCGGCATTACCGCCGGCACGGTGCGCCTGTCGATCGG
>DATADT010000134.1:0-1774 GCA_036258355.1 Burkholderiales bacterium | reverse complement strand
GGCTTCGAGGTCGCGGCGCACACGCTGGAGGAAACGCATGCTTAGCCTGGAAGACTGCCTCGCCCTGTGCGAGCTCTCCGAAGACGAAGTACTGGCGATCGCGCATCACGAGCACCTGCCCGAGATCGCCGCCGCAGAGCTCGGCAACTACCTCTGCCACACGCCGGAAGGCGAAATGCGGATCAAGGCGATCATCCGCGACGACATCGCCGAGGCGCGCGCCGGCGGCGACCGGATGCGCGAGCTCGCGCTGAAGATGATGCTGCGCAATTTCATCCTGCAGCACCCGAACTGCGAGGAGCGGCACGCGCGGCAGATTCGCACGGCGGAGCGCAGAAATGGGCGCGCCTGGGGTTGAGCTCGGCTTGGCGCTGGCGGGTGCCGCGCCGGAGCAGGAAGACCTCGATCCGGCAGCGCTGATCGCGCTCGAGACCGACCGCCTGACGCGCGCCCACGCGGCGCGCGCCACGTTCGGCATCTCGCCCGCGGCGCTCGCGCTCGCGTTCGGTGACTGGGCGCTGCACCTCGCGGCCTCGCCGGGAAAGCTGGTCGAGCTGCAGCGCAAGGCCGCGCGCAAACTGCTGCGCTATGGCACCTGGTGGTCGCAGGCGGTGCAGGGCAAGCCCTGCGCGAACTGCATCGAGCCGCTGGAGCAGGACACTCGCTTCAGGGGCGCGGCGTGGCAGGAATGGCCGTTCAACGCGATGTACCAGGGCTTCCTTTTCTGGCAGCAGTGGTGGCACAACGCGACCACGGACGTGCACGGCGTCTCGGCGCACCACGCGCACGTGGTGAATTTCACCGTGCGCCAGCTGCTCGACATCGTCTCGCCTTCGAACTTTCCCTGGAGCAATCCGGAGGTAATGGCGGCGGCGCGTGAGCAGGCCGGGATGAATTTCCAGAACGGCGCGGCGAATCTCGCCGACGACTGGCGCCGCGAGATGCTCGGCGAGCGCCCGGCCGGGGCCGAGGCTTTTGTGCCTGGAGCGCAGGTCGCGGTCACGCCGGGAAGCGTGGTGCTGCGCAACCGCCTTATTGAGCTCATCCAGTACGCCCCGAGCACACCGCAAACGCATCCCGAGCCGCTGCTCATCGTGCCGGCCTGGATCATGAAGTACTACATCCTCGATCTCTCGCCGGCGAACTCGCTGGTGAAGTACCTGGTCGACCGCGGCCATACGGTGTTCATGATCTCGTGGAAGAACCCCGGCCCCACCGAGCGCGACCTCTCGATGGACGACTACCTCGAGCTCGGCGTGACGCAGGCGCTCGAGGCGATCGGCCGCATCGTCCCGGAGCGCAAGGTGCACCTCGCCGGCTATTGCCTCGGCGGCACGCTTGCCGCGATCGCCGCGGCGGTCATGGGGCGCGAACGCGACCCGCGCCTCGCCAGCCTGACGCTGCTCGCCGCCCAGGTGGATTTCGCCGACGCGGGCGAGCTGACGCTGTTCATCGACGACAGCCAGGTAAGCCTGCTCGAGGACATGATGCGCGCGCAGGGCTACCTCGACACCCGCCAGATGGCGGGCGCGTTCCAGCTCCTCAGGTCGAACGACCTGGTCTGGTCGCGGCGCGTGCGCGAATACCTGCTCGGCAAGCGTGCGCCGATGAGCGACCTCATGGCGTGGAACAGCGACACGACGCGCATGCCTTACCGCATGCACTCGGGCTACCTGCGACGCCTGTTCCTCGACAACGACCTTTCCGCGGGCCGCTACGAGGCGCGCGGGCGCCGCGTGGCGCTCGCCGACATCAAGCTCCCGCTCTTCGCCGT
>DATADT010000133.1:0-4683 GCA_036258355.1 Burkholderiales bacterium | reverse complement strand
GTCCTCGGCCTTCGGGTCGTAGGAGATTTCCCAGAGTTCGGGTACATCCTTCAGCGCGACGACGAAGCTCTTGCGCGGCGCGGCGTCGTACACGGCGGACACGCGGGAATTGGTTTTCAGCTCCTTGACGAAGTTGAGCTCAGAATCGAAAAGCGTGACGCTGTGGGGCAGGTAGTTCGCGACTGCGACGTACTTGCCGTCCGCGGAGACCGCGGCGTTGCGCGTGTTGATGCCGGCGCGCACCTCGGCAAGCGTCTCCAGGCGCCAGATGTCGTATTTCGTGATCCAGCCGTCACGCGAGGCGAAGTACACGTAGCGCCCGTCGGGCGAAAACTTCGGGCCGCCGTGCAGCGCGTAGCGCGAGGGGAAACGGCGGATCGGCTCGAGGCGATCACCGTCGAGGATCGTCACGTGGTGGTCGCCGGCCTCGACCACGACGAAGAGGTTGAGGGGGTCTGCCTGAAATACGGGCTTGCCCTGGGGCTCGGGTTCTCTGTGAAGAACCCTGGAGGCGCGGATCTCGGACTCGCCCCAGCGCGGCGCGGGCACGAGGGGCGAGTACACGAGCTCGACGAGCTCTGCGATTTGCCTGTCGCTCAGCTTGTCCTTGAACGCTGGCATCTGCACCCCCGCGCGGCTGTCGCGGATCATGCGCGCGGCTTCCGGCTTCTTCAGGCGCGACAGGTTCTCCGGCAGCAGCGCCGGCCCGACGCCGCCGAGGCGATCGGCACCGTGACAGGAGGAACAATTTTGAAAGTAGACGTCGCTCGGCAACGCGAAGGCTGGCAGGGTCAATACCACGAAGAGCAGAATCCTCACGCCGCGATCTCCTCGTCGTCGAGGTAGCACGCCGGGTCCTCGGCCCACGGGTCGCCGCTCACTTTCATCGCCCGCACTCGGGTGTTGCCGCCGCAGATGTCAAAATAGGCGCACGTGCCGCAGCGGCCCTTGATCGTGCGCGTGCGCGCTTTCAGGCCGGCCATGATGGGGTGGCGCGTGTCGTTCCAGATCGCCGAGAACGGGCGCGAGCGCACGTTGCCGAGCGTGCACTCCCACCACATCGTGTCGGGGTGGACGTTGCCGAGGTTGTCGATATTGGCGACGTTGACGCCGGAGCTGTTGCCCCCCCATTCGGCAAGCTTCCTTCGAAGATGCTTTTCATCGAAATCTCTTACTTCCCGGCGCGCCCAATGCAGGAAGTACACGCCGTCGGCGTCGTTGTTGCCGGTGACGTAGTCGCGCTCAAGGCCGCGCTTCGCATGCTCCCAGCAGCGCGCGAACAGGATGTCCATCGCCTCGCGCGCCGTGCGGAACTCCGCGTCGCGCTTGCGGTTGACATTGCCGCGCCCGGCGTAGTTGAGGTGCGAGAAATAGAACCTCGGGATGCGCTCGGCCTCCACCAGGTCCAGCAACGGCTCGAAGTCGGCGGCGTTGTCGCGCGTCAGCGTGAAGCGCACGCCGACCTTCACCCCCATGTCGCGCAGCAGGCGCAGGGCGCCGAGCGATCTTTCGAACGCGCCTGCCTTTCTGCGAAACCGATCGTGCGTTTCCTTGAGCCCGTCGAGGCTGATGCCGGCGTAATCGAAGCCGGTATCGCGAATGCGCATCGCAAGCGGGACGTCGATCAGCGTGCCGTTGGTGGAGAGCGCGGTGTAGAAGCCCATCGCCTTCGCGCGCGCGGCGATCTCGAAGAGGTCCCTGCGCAGCAGCGGCTCGCCGCCCGAAAGGACCAGGGCTGGAACACCGAAAGCCTTGAGGTCGTCCATCACCGAGAGTACTTCCTGCGTCGAGAGCTCGCCCGGGAAGTCGACGTCGGCCGAGATCGAGTAGCAGTGAATGCACGCGAGGTTGCAGCGGCGCACCAGGTTCCAGATCACCACCGGCCCAGCGGTGCGCCCGGGGGCCGCCGCGGTCGGCCGCAGGATCTCGTTCATGAAGCGCGAGACGCGGAACATCAGGCGATCCTCGCGCCGGTCTTCTTCAGGATGCGCGTGCTATAGAGCACGTCGGCCGCGCGCACGAAGCGGCCGAGCGCAGCGCGGATGAGCTCGATCTTCGCCGCGGTATCGGCGCGGCTGCGGCCGTGCACCATGGCGAACAGGTTGTAGGGCCACTCGGGCAGCCGGCGCGCGCGGCGGTAGCAATGCGTGACGAAGGACAGCGCGCCGACCGCGCGCCCGAGCTCATCCACCGCCTCGTCGGCGACGTCCCACACCGACATCGCGTTCGCGGTGTAGCCGAGCGCGTAGTGGTTCGGCACCGCGCCGATGCGCCGAATGCGGCCGTCGCCGAGCATCTTTTGGAGCAATGAGATCACTTGCGTTTCGCTGATGGCGAGATCTTTCGCTAGGGCCTCGTAAGGCCGCGGCACGAGCGGCAGGCCGCCTTGCGTCGCCTTCACCAGCGCGCGCTCGAGTGAGTTCATGCCGTAAGCCTCAGCTCGACGAAGTACTCTTCCTCGCGCGGCAGATTCAGCACCCGGCAGCCGGTTTCTTTTTCGATACGCGAAACTATCCCCGGGATCTTCGCGGCGTCGTCGGTCGCGAGGACGAACCACATGTTGAGCCGGTGGGCGCGCTCGTAGTTATGCGCGACCTCGGGATGCGCGTTCACGAGCGCCGCGACGCGCTCGAATTCCTCGGGCGGCACGCTCATCGCGCAAAGCGAGAACCCGCCGCCGAGCCGCTCGGCGTCGTAGAGCGGCCCGAAGCGCGTCAGGGTTTTGGTTTGGAGAAGGTTCTTGAGCCGCCAAAGCAACTCCGCCTCCGTGGTGCTCAATCTTCGAGAAACCTCTTGGAAAGGCCGCTCGCAGAGCGGGAAGCCGCCCTGGAGCTCGTTCACGATGCGCCGGTCGAGCTCATCCATAGCGGGCGGCGCGCTGCGCGAAGCAGCGCTTGCTGAAGAGCACGGCTCCGGGGAAGCGGCCCAGGCCATGTGCGGCAGTGATGCGCTTTACGTCGAAGAGCACGCGCGCGCGCTCCCGGCCGTGCAGCATGCAGTAGAGGTTGTAGGGCCACTCGGGCAACGCGCGCGCTCTCAGGTAGCAGAGGGTGGCCGAAGAATCTCCCGCCACCCTGGCTCCGAGGTCCCTGACGAGGGGATCGGGCACGTCCCAGACCACCATCGCGTTCGCCTCGTAGCCGAGGCGGCGGTGGCGGATCACCGCGCCGATGCGCCGGATGCGGCCGTCGGCGAGCATCTTCCGGAGAAGCGAGATCACTTGCGCCTCGCTGATGCCGAGCTCCTTCGCCACGGCCTCGTAAGGCGCCGGCACGAGCGGCAGGCCGCGGGCCACGGCATGCACGAGCCTGCGCTCTTCGTTGGACAACTCTTTGACATTGACTACGACATTCGCGCGCGGTGTGGCGTGGGTGTCGAGGTCGAAGCCGAGGTCGATGTGGAACTCCTCGACGAGCGGCAGCCTGAGCACCTTGAGCCCGGTGCCGTCCTCGATGCGCGAAAGCGTGCGTTGCACCTGCGCCTCGGTCGCGCCGGTGACGACGAACCAGAGGTTGTAGCTGTGCTCGCGCTCGTAGTTGTGGTTGACGCCGGGCTCGCCGGTCACGAGCGCGGCGACGGCGGCGAGCCGCTCCGGTGGCACCGCCACGGCGGCGAGCGAGCTCGCGCCGACGGTATTCGGCCGGAACACGGGGCCGACGCGGTCGACGATGCCTTTCTCTCGAAGCTGCACGAACGCCGCGAGGGTCTCCTGCTCGGAAACGCCTGCTTGCGTTCCGACTTCGGCGAAAGGCCGCGGAGTCAACGGAAAGCCGCGCTGCCAGGAATTGGCTAGCTCGAGCATCAGAAGCCGGTCATGGCGGCGCGCGAAGTGAGGAAGATGCCGCTCGGGTTCTCGGCCGGGAGCCGCGCGATCTCGGCGTAGCTCGCGGTGTCGTACACCGCGACGGCATTGTCGTCGCGCGAGGAGATCCACGCCTGCTCGCCGCGCGGCGTGAATTCCAGGTGCAGCACCGCGCGCCCGGGGCGCAGGTCCTTCACCACCTTCATCGCGTCGACGTCGATCACCTGCACCGCGTCGTTGTGCGGCAGGGCGAAGTTGACCCAGACGCGCCGCCCACCGGGCTGCGCCACCGCGAACACCGGCTGGCCGCGCACCGGGATGCGCGCCGCCTCGGTCCAGTCGACGCGGTCGAGCACCAGCAGCTCGTGGCGCCCGATCGCCGGCAGGAAGAGGTAGCGTCCCGCCGCCGCCCAGCCGCGCAGGTGCGGCATCTTGAACACCGGCAGCGGCTCCTCGCCGCGGCCGTAGCCCGCGAGCACGCGGCGCGCGCCGCGCTCGGGGTGCCACAGGTCGACGAGCGCGAGCCCGTCCTCGCCGTACAGCCCGGCGATATAGTGGCGGCCGTCGGGAGTGACGAACCCGTCGTACGGCTGCTTTCCAATTGACTTGATCTTGGTGACCTCCGGCTTGTGAGGCCTGGATGCGTCCACGATCCAGATCTCGCCGGACTCGAACAGGCTGAACACGAAGCGGTTGCCCGGCGCGTCGGCGATTCCGACCACTTTCGCGCCGGTCGGCACTTCCGACACGAGCTCGAGCGTGCCGGCGTCGAAGATGCGGATGCCGCCCGGGGTGTAGTTCGCCGCCGCGACCAGGCGTCCGTCCTGCGAGATCGCGCCGCCGATGGCGTTGCCGGACTGGACCACGCGCCGCTCGATGCG
>DATADT010000132.1:0-3313 GCA_036258355.1 Burkholderiales bacterium | reverse complement strand
TGAAGTCGGCGAAGACGTCCTGCAGGCATTCCGCGGCCATGAAGCCGCGTTCTCGCCCGCTCGCCCCGGGCACTGGCTGCTCGACTTGTATGCCGTCGCCCGCCAGCGTTTGAGCGCGGCGGGCGTGACGCGGATCTTCGGGGGCGGGCTATGCACCTACTCCGACCCGAAACGTTTCTTTTCCTACCGCCGCGACCGCACGGCCGCACGCATGGGGGCCTTCATATGGCTGGCGTAGAATCCAGTCCCCCCATGACCCTCGGCTGGATCCTCGCCGCGAGCTTCGCCGGCGGCACGCTCAGCGCCGGCCTCGCGGCGTTATCGCTTGCGCTGCGCGCGACCTGGGTCCCGATGCTGGTGTCGTTCGCCATCGGCGCGCTGCTCGGAGCCGCGTTCCTCGAGATTCTTCCGCACGCCTTCGAGGCGGGCGACGCGCACGAGGTGGCGATGGCGGTCCTCGGCGGCGTCTTCGCCTTCTTCGTGCTGGAGAAGCTCCTCCTCTGGCGCCATTGCCATACCGAGCATTGCGAGGTGCACGGCCCGCATGACGAGGGAGGGCGCTCCAGCGCGAACGACCACGGACGCAGCGGGGCGCTCATCATCGCCGGCGATACGGTGCACAACTTCGTCGACGGCATGCTGATCGCAGCGGCCTTCCTGCAGAGCACCGAGCTCGGCATCGTGACCGCGGTCGCGATCATTGCGCACGAAATTCCGCAGGAGGTGGGCGACTTCCTGATCCTGCTGCATTCCGGCTACACGCGGCTGCGCGCGCTCACGATGAATCTGCTGTCGTCTGCCGCGACGATCGTCGGCGGCGTGATCGGCTACTTCAGCCTGCAGCTCATGGAAGAGTTCCAGCCGACGCTCCTCGGCATCGTCGCGGCGAGCATGATTTACGTCGCGATGGCCGACCTCATTCCCGGCTTGCACCGCCGGCCCGAGCTGCGCGACACCGCATCCCAGGCGCTGCTCATCGCGCTCGGGATCGGTTCCATCGCAATCGTGCGAATGGTGGTGCCGCACTAAGGGGAAAAGCACTATGCGTTCATGGGCTTAAGAAGCAATTGACGGCCCGGGTTGTGCGTCGCAAAATCGGCCCGCGATGCAACCCGGCTCCCCAGACGCCCTGCTTGCGGCGATTTCGCAGTCGAGCAACGAGGTAACGCAGGGCTGGATGCGAGTCTTGGCAAGCGCGCCGGCGGCTGCCGGAGCGCTGCCTTCACCTGACCCTGCGCTGCAGCGCACCTATCTCGACAAGCAAGCGATGCTTTGGAGCGCGCTTGCATCCGGCAGGCGGGAGACCGTGGCGCAACCCGCGCCCGACGACCGGCGATTCGCTGCGAAAGAATGGCAAGACAATCCTTACTACGACTACCTCAAGCAGTCGTATCTCCTTGCGGCGCGTTACCTGGAGCAGCTGGTCGACGCCGCGCAACTCGAGCCGCAGGCGAAGGAGCGCGCGCGCTTCGCCGCGCGGCAATGGATCGATGCGATGTGCCCGGCGAACTTCCCGGCGACGAACCCCGATGCGTTGCGCGAGGCGCTCGAGACGCGCGGCGAAAGCCTGACGCGCGGGCTCGCCAACCTGCTTGCCGACGCGCAAAGGAAGCGCATCAGCCAGACCGACCATTCGGTCTTCGAGGTCGGCCGCAATCTTGCGGCGACGCCGGGCGAGGTGGTGTACGAGAACGAGCTCATCCAGCTCTTGCAATACAAGGCAACCACGCCGGAGGTCGCACTCCGACCGCTGGTGATTATTCCGCCCTGTATCAACAAGTACTACATCCTCGACCTTCAGACCGAGAACTCCTTCGTCGCCCACGCGGTCGCCGCGGGCAATACCGTATTCATGGTCTCCTGGCGCAACGTCGAGGCCGAGCAGGGCCATTTCACGTGGGACCACTACCTCGAGCAGGGCGTGTTCCAGGCGCTGCGCACCGGCAGGGAGATCGCGAACAGCGACCGGGTCAACGCGCTCGGCTTTTGCGTCGGCGGCACGCTCCTCGGCGCCGGGCTCGCTGTGCTCGCGGCCAGGAAGGAGGAGCTGGTTTCGAGTGCGACTTTCCTTACCACGATGCTCGATTTCTCCGACACCGGCCAGATCGGCATCTTCGTCGACGAGCCGAGCGTGGCAGCGCGCGAAGCGGCGATCGGCGCCGGCGGCGTCATGCCGGGGACGCAGCTCGACTTCGTGTTCTCGATCCTGCGCGCGAACGACCTGGTATGGCCCTACGTCGTGAACAACTACCTCAGGGGCGGCCGACCCGCGGCCTTCGATCTGCTCTACTGGAATTCCGACGGCACCAACCTGCCCGGACCGATGTTCTGCTACTACCTGCGCAACACCTACCTCGAGAACAAGCTGTGCGTTCCGGGGGCGCTCGTGAATTGCGGGGCGCCGGTGGACCTCGGAGCGGTGACGGTCCCGGTGTTCGTGTTCTCGACGCGCGAGGACCATATCGTGCCGTGGCGCTCCGCGTACCGCACGCTCGCCCACCTGGGCAGCGCGGACAAGACGTTCGTGCTCGGTGCGAGCGGCCACATCGCCGGGGTGATCAATCCGCCGGCGAAGAAGCGCCGCAGCCACTGGGTGGGGGCGCCCTGTCCGCACGAACCCGATGCCTGGCTTTCTTCTTCGACGGAAGTTCCCGGGAGCTGGTGGCCGGCGTGGTCCGAGTGGCTCGGCCGGCACGGCGGCGGCAAGCGCAAGCCGCCGGCAAAGCTAGGCAGCGCGAAATACAAGCCGATCGAGCCCGCGCCCGGTCGTTACGTCAAGCACCGCATTCACTGAGAAGGAGGCATCAATGGAAGAGATCTACATCGTAGGCGCAGCCCGCACCCCGATCGGGAAGTTCGGCGGCAGCCTCGCCAAGACGCCGGCGTCGGACCTCGGCGCTCTCGTCATCCGCAAGGTGCTTGAGCGCGCCGGGGTCGCGCCCGAACAGGTATCGGAAGTCATCATGGGACAGGTGCTCGCGGCCGGCGTCGGGCAGAACCCGGCGCGGCAGGCGGCGATCAGGGCCGGCCTGCCCGACATGATCCCCGCGATGACGATCAACAAGGTCTGCGGCTCCGGGCTCAAGGCCGCGATGCTCGGTGCGCAGTCGATCGCGCACGGCGACGCCGACATCGTGGTCGCCGGCGGCCAAGAGTCCATGAGCATGTCGCCGCATGCGGTGATGGGCTCGCGCGACGGCTTTCGCATGGGCGACGCGAAAATGGTCGACACCATGATCGTCGACGGCCTGTGGGACGTCTACAACCAGTACCACATGGGCGTCACCGCCGAGAACGTCGCCAAGGAATACGC
>DATADT010000131.1:0-10493 GCA_036258355.1 Burkholderiales bacterium | reverse complement strand
TGCCGAGGACCTTCTGCAGCGCCAGGTTGATGAGGCCGATCTTCGGGCTGCCAAGCAGGATCCACGACACGGTGAAGAGAATTCCCGGGATCACGAGCGGGATGAGCGAGAGCGCGAAGAACAGCGCCTTGAACGGCGTATTGGTGCGCTCGTTCATCCACGCGAGCAGCGTGCCGAGGAGGAAAGCGAGGACCGCCGTGCCCGATGCGAACTTGACCGAGTTCCAGAAGAGCACCCAGGTCTCCGCGGAGCCGTAGGCGAGCCCGTAGTTGCCGAGCGTGAACTCGGCCGCCCGGGCGGCGGTCTGGGGCGTGAAGAAGCTCTGCCATAGCAGGAAGCCGAGCGGCACGATCCCGAGGTAAACCGTGAGCGCTACGCACACGCCGATGATCAGCCATTTCGGCTCGAAGGCGAGCAGCGGCGCGACCGCCGCGGGTGCCCTAGCTATGGTGGTCGTGCTCGGCATGCCCATGCGGCACGCGGGGATCCTGGCTGAACACCAGGGACTTGATCGTGACCGGCACGGTGTTCGAGGGCACCCGGATGCGGCCGAGGTCGATGTAATCGAAGTCGCGCAGCGCGACGCCGTCGATCACCAGCACTTCCGAGCGCAGCCTCCAGTCCTCCTTCAGGATCGCGCCGAGCGTATGCGCGACGTCGCCCTCGAGCACGAGGTAGATCGGCTTTTCCTGCTCGATCGTGGCATGCAGCGCGAGCGTGATGCCGCGAGCGAACCCGGACAGGCGCTCGAACGAGGGCTCGCCGCGCCACTTGAACGCGAGCGCCACTTCGGTTTCGCCTTCCACGATATCGAAGGCGTCGAAGTGCGACCGGATCGTGGCGGCGACCTTGGCGGCGTCGATCGCGCCGTCGAGCCGCACCGGCGGCTGCAGCGCCTGGAGGTTCTTGCGGGGCAGCAGCGCGCCCGGCTCGGACACGTACACCGTGTTGCCGGAGAGCTGCACGCTGTACTCGGACGCGCCGAAGGCCGTGGCGCGGATGCACTCGCCCGCCGGCAGGAGCCTTCCCGGCAGCCGATCGAGCCGCTTGGCGAGCGCGAGGCCGAGCCGCCGCCCGAGATCGCCAAAGTCGCGCTCCTCCCGGCCGTAGACGTATTCGCCTACCCCGCCCGAAAACATGACGCCCTGGACGGCGCGCAGCTCCTTGAGCGGCTCGGTGAGATAGAAGCGCCGCTCGCCCAGGATGGCCATGCAAAGCGATTCGGCGATCCATTCGCACAAGGAATCGAGCTCGCCCGGATTCACCCGGTCGCCGAGCTGCCAGGCGAACCCCGCCTGGCGCGCAAGCTCGCGCCCCTGGGGGTCGAGCCGGGTGATGCGGCCGTCCGCATCGGCTACGAGCAATCGGCCGCCGATGTGTATCGCCGCCGTCTCGAGCACGCGACCGTGCTCGATCAGGGCAAGCTTGGTCGTGCCGCCGCCGATATCGATGTTCAGCACGCGCAGGCCGCGGTCGTGCGAGACCTTCGCTGCGCCCGAGCCGTACGCCGCGAGCATCGCTTCCATGTGATTCCCGGCGGTCGCGCAGACGAACTCGCCCCCGATCTCGGCGAGCAGCTCGCCGATCGCCTGGGCGTTCTCCCGGCGCAGCGCCTCCCCCGTCAGGATCACCGAGCCGGTATCGATCTGATCGGGGTGCAGGCCGGCGGCGGCGTACGCTTCATCGATGATGCGGCCGAGCGCCTCGTCGTCGATGCGCGTCTCGCTCGCATAGGGCGTAAGCGCGATCGGCGACTGGAAGAGCGTCTCGCGCCCGACCACGAAATAGCGGCTGGAAAGCTCTTCACCCATGCGGCGCATGTGCAACCGCGAGAAGATCACCTGCGTGCCGGCCGAGCCGATGTCGATGCCGACGCTCGTGAGCGAGATATTGTCCTGGAGCCAGAGGGCGTTCTGCTCCGCCGAAGAATCGTGCTCGTGGTCGGCGTCGTGATCGTGATCGTGGTCGTGATCTTCCCCGTGCAGATGATCTGCCAGGGTGTGCGGCTTGTTAGTCGTCATTTCGCGGCGCGTATCCGAGGCGGGCGGAAACCGCGTTCGCCGTGTCGATCAACCGGATCGAGTTCGCGACCGAGGACAGCCGCGCCTTGGTCACTTCCGGATGAATAGGCCCTCCCAGAGCCTGTTCCACTTCTCCTGCTCGTCGAGCACCGTCACCGGGTCGACCATCGTATACGGGAAGCGGTTCAGGTCGGTCTTGACCTTGGTGCTCACCGGCACCCGTCCCATCGAGTTGAGCAGCTCCTGACCTTCGGGCGAGAGCACGAAATCGACGAAGAGCAGCGCGGCGTGGGGATGGGGCGCGTTGCGCGCCACCGCGATGCCCTGCGGCCGCCCGACCACCGGCTCGACCGGCAGCCAGTCGATGGGCGCGCCGCGGCGCTTGAGCGATTCGGCGTTGCTGTTGTAGACGGTCAACCCGACCGGGATCTCGCCCGCGGCGATGAGCTCGGCAAGCAGCACATGGCCTTTGCGCACGTCGGGCTTCATCTCCGCAAGGCTACGGAAGTACGCCATGCCCGCCGCCTCGCCCCAGGTCTTCACCAGCGTCGCCATCCATTCTGCGTCGGTCGCCTCGATGCCGATGCGCCCCCTCCACTTGGGATCGGTGAAGCCGGTATAGCTCTTCGGGATCTCGTCGCGATTGACCTTCGTGGTATTGAAGGCGACCACGAAGAAATTCACCCGGTCCGCAATCCACTCGCGGTGCGAGGGAATCGCGCTCGACGGCAGATCGGCGAGGTAGGGCGAGTGGAACTGCGCAAAGAGCTTCTCGCGCGCCATGACTTCCATCTCGGGGCCGTTCGTCTCCACGACGTCGACCGCGAAGCGCCGCGCGCGCGCCTCGGTCACGGCGCGCTGCACAACTTTTTCGCTGATCGTGCGAAAGATCTCGACCTTGACGCCGGTCTTCTTCTCGAACGCCTGGCCGAGCGGGCCCGACTCGGTCGGCGCGAGCGAGGTGTAGAGCACGACGCTCCCTTCTTTGCGCGCGTTCTCGAGCAGGCGGCTGTCGCGATCGGCGCCGCGATAGCGGTAGACGGCTTCATTGGCGAAGCTCGTGCCCGACACGACGAGGACGAGCCACGCAGCGATGGATTGGAATGCGCGATTCATTGACCCTCGCACTATTCTATGGTGAAGTGAGCCGAGGAGAACGCGGTTCTATATAGAGAAACGCCTCGCCGTGAGCACCAAGACCACCACTGCCGTCACGCATTACCACATCCAGAAAAAGCGCCGCGCCGAGTTCATCGAGCAGTGGCGCAAGAACCGGCGCACGGTGATCCGCGGCGAGGATGTCGCGCTGCAGCGCACCGCGCGCGGGCTGAGAAGCGGCGTGTACATGGGCTGGGACGGCGACGCGCCGACGCGCTGCCTCGACGCGCTGGTGCACGAGATCGACCCGGGCACGGTGACCACGATCCACCGCCATTCATGGGACGCGCAGCTCTTCATCGTCGAGGGCTCGGGCTGGAGCGAGGTCGACGGCCGGCGCTACGAATGGAAGCCCTGGGACGCGATCCACATCCCGGCGTGGAGCTGGCACCGCCACGGCAACGACGACGCGAAGACCGTCCGCTTCATGAGCTATTCATCCGAGCCGATGCTCTGGACGCTCGGCCTGTGCGTGCTCGAGGACCGCGGACACGAGGACGTGCGCAATCTCCCGCCGCCGCCGCTTTCCACCCGGGGGATGGATGGAGACGACCCGTACGCGCGTCGATTGAGGAGAGTTTTTCACGAGACCCAAAAACGCCGAAGCGGGCGCGTCCATACGCCCTACGACGAGCAGGAGCTGCTCGCCACGCCGCGCGGCACGCGCACCAAGTTTCTCGTCGACCGCGCCATCGGCAGCGAATCCTCGGGCATCACCCAGGTGATGATCCAGTTCGCGCCCGGCAAGACGCAGTCGCTGCACCGCCACCCCGGCGAGGCCTGGCTCTACGTCGTGGAAGGCTACGGCCACAGCTTCATGGGCACCGCCCCCGACAAAGGGGAGCACTACCGCTGGAAAAAGGGCGACCTCATCGTGGTCGACCATTTCCTCTGGCACCAGCACTTCAACGACGATCCGAAGGGCGAGGCGCGGCTCGTGCGCGTGCACATGTTCGACTCCATCCTGGAAACGATGCGCGCCCTCACCGACCCGCTGGTGCTCTTCGAGGAGGCGGAAGATACGCTCCTCAGCATGAAAGAGGTTTCCGAGATCGACTGGCCCGAAGACCGCCGGCCGGAAAGTTGATGCCGACGCCTGCTTCCGCGCTCCCGCCGGGCGTTCTTTCGCTACACACCCTGCCCGCGGAGCACCACGACAAGGACTGGGACGCGATCATCGTGCCGGCCGGGGTCAAGGAGCGGCTGCTCGCGCAGGCGCTCCTGACCCTGAAGCACGGCCGCAAGCTCGCCACGCTTGCGGGCCTGCCGCACGGACTGATCGTGCTTGCCGGTCCGCCCGGCACCGGCAAGACCACGCTCGCACGCGGCCTCGCGCAGGTCTCGGCGCTGGCGCTCGCGCGCGAAGGCGCGACCACGCTGGTGGAGATCAACCCGCACGCCTTCCCGAGCGACATGCTGGGCGAGAGCCAGCGCAACATCATGCGACTTCTCACCGACACCATCCCGGAGATCGCGGCTCGGCGCCCGCACACCGTGGTGCTGATTGACGAGGTCGAGAGCTTCGCGGTACGGCGCAACACGGCCTCCTTCGAAACCAACCCGGTCGACGTGCACCGCGCTACCGACGCGGTGATGCTCGGCATCGACGAGGTGGCGCGCAAGCTTCCGGCGGTGCTCTTCGTCACCACCACCAACTTCATCGACGCGATCGACGAGGCGTTCCTGTCGCGCGCCGACCTGGTGATGCACTTCGCGCTGCCGGATCCCGGCACGATCGTCCGCATCCTGCACGATTCGCTCGCCGAGCTCGCCGTACAATGGCCTGCGCTGCGGCCGCTGCTGCAATCCGAGAATGAAATCAATGAAATTGCAAGGCTCTGCGGGGGCTGGAGCGGCCGCCAGGTGCGCAAGCTCGTCCTTGCGGCGCTCGCCCAGCGGCTGGAAGTGGCGAAGGATCCGGCGCGCCTTACGTTCGAAGACCTGCGCGAGGCGGCGCGCAAGCGCGGCGGGGTCGAATGGGTCGGCGCGGCGGCTCCGTCGTCGAAGGAGCTGTTTCCCGACGTTCCGAAGCATCTGATGCACGACCATCATCACTCGTAGGAGGAGGCTCATGAGGTTGGTTCTGGCAGTGATCGCCGCGCTCGCCGCGGCGCCCGCGTCGGCCCAGTACTACGCTGGCAAGACGCTCACCATCGTCGTCGGCTACAAAACCGGCGGCGGCTACGACGCCACTGCGCGCGTGCTCGCGCGCCATCTGCCGAAGCACATCCCCGGCAAGCCCACGGTGATCGTGCAGAACATGCCCGGCGCGAACAGCATCATCGCTGCCAACCATGTCTACGCCGTCGCCAAGCCCGACGGGCTGACGATCGGGACGTTCAACCGCAACCTGCCGATCGCTCAGTTGACGAAGGTGGAGGGCGTCAAGTTCGACATGGCCAAGTTCGCCTGGGTGGGCTCTGCGGCGAGCGAGTGCACGGTGCTCGCGATCCGGACGGACCTGCCCTACAAGACGTTCGAGGAGCTGCGCAAGTCCAAGCAGCAGATCGTGATCGGCGCCACCGGCCCCGGCGCCAATACCTACGACTTTCCGCTGCTCCTCAAGGAGTTCTTGGGTGTCAACATCAAGCTGGTGAGCGGCTACCAGAGCAGCGCCGACATCATGCTGGCGGTGGAGCGCAAGGAGGTGGACGGCCGCGCGGGCTCGTTCACCTCGATCCGCCCGTTCATCGACCGCAATCTCGTGCGGCCGCTGCTACGCGCGCGCGCCACAGAGCCGGGCGTGGAGAACCTTCCGATCGACGAGGACCTCGCGCCGACGCCGCGCGCGAAGGCGATCATGGCGCTGCGCTCCGCGCCCGAAGTGGTCGGCCGGCCCTACGTCATGCACCCGAACACCCCACCCGAGCACCTGAAGACCATGCGCGAGGCGTTCGCTGCGGCGATCAAGGATCCGGAGCTCGTCGCGGAATCGAAGAAGGCGAAGATGGACCTCGAGTTCGTGAACGGCGACGTGGCGGTGAAGGTGATGAACGAGGTCCTGTCGCAGCCGAAGGACATCGTCGACGAGTTCAGCAAGTACATCAAGTTCGGCGAGTAGGCCGGACCGATGATCGAAGCCCTCTTCGAGGGCCTCACGCTCGTCCTGCAGTGGAAGCCGCTCGCCTTCATGATGCTCGGCATCGTGCTCGGCTTCTGGGTCGGGCTGCTGCCCGGCCTCGGCGGCGCGACCACGCTCGCGCTGATGCTGCCTTTCATCTACGCGATGCAACCGGTGGAGGCGTTCGCGTTCCTGCTCGGCATGCACGCCGTGGTCGCCACGACCGGCGACATCACCTCCGTGCTGTTCGGCGTCCCCGGCGAAGCGGCGAGCGCTGCCACCATCCTCGACGGGCACGCGATGGCGAAAAAGGGCGAGGCCGGGCGGGCGCTCGGCGCCGCGCTCGCCTCCTCGCTCGTCGGCGCGATCGTCGGCGCCTTCGCCCTCGCCCTCGCGATCCCCATGGTACGGCCGCTGGTGCTGACCTTCGGCTCGCCCGAGCTCTTCATGCTCGCCATCGTCGGCATCGCGTTTATCGCGTCGTTGAGCGCCCCGGGCGTCCGCGGCATGGTGCGCGGCTTCCTTTCCGGCGGGCTGGGGCTGCTGTGCGCCACGGTGGGGCAGGATCCGCAGGCCGGGATCGCGCGCTATACGTTCGACTCGCTTTACCTGTGGGGCGGCCTCGACCTCGTGCCGGTGCTGGTCGGGATCTTCGCCATCCCGGAGATCGTCGACCTCGCCATCCGGCGCACTTCGATCGCCGGAACGCTGCCGGCCGGGCGGGTGAGCAAAGGCGCGCTCGAAGGCGTGAAGGACACCTTCCGGCATTTCTGGCTGACGATCCGCTGCAGCCTGATCGGCACCTTCATCGGCATCATGCCCGGCATGGGCGGCGCGGTCGCGCAATGGATGGCCTACGGCCACGCCACGCAGAGCGCCCGCAATGCCGAGGAGCGCAAAGGCTTCGGCGCCGGAGACGTGCGCGGCGTGCTGGGTCCGGGAGCAGCCAACAACTCCAAAGAAGGCGGCTCGCTTATTCCCACGGTCGCCTTCGGCGTGCCCGGCAGCACGGCGATGGCGATTCTCCTGGGCGGCTTCTTCCTGCTCGGCCTCGTGCCCGGACCCGACATGCTCACCAAGCACTTGCCCGTGACCTTCTCGATGGTCTGGACCATCGTGATCGCCAACGTCGTCACCGTGATCGCGTGCTTCCTCTTTCTCGATCACCTGGCGCGCGTCACCACGGTGCGCGGCACGGTCCTCATTCCCGTGATTCTGGTGCTGATCTTCATCGGCAGCTACACCTCGAACAACCATTACGGCGATATCCTCCTGACCCTGGTGTTCGGGGGTATCGGTTACCTCATGGTGGTCGCCGGATGGCCGCGCGCCCCGTTCGTGCTCGGACTGGTGCTCGGCAAAATCGCCGAGAACTATCTCTACATCTCGGTCGCCCGCTACGACGCGGCCTGGCTTACGCGGCCGGTGGTGCTGGTGCTGATCGCGATCGCGCTCGCGGTCATCTTCTGGCCGCTGGTGCAGCGGCGCCGGAGGGCGGCGCATGCATAGCAAGGCTTCGCTCGCGCTGGCGCTCGGAGTGATGGCCGTCTCGGGCTACGCCGTCGTCGCCGCCTGGTTCTGGCCGTGGAAGGCGGCGCTCTTTC
This sequence comes from Burkholderiales bacterium, assembly GCA_036258355.1. GTDB lineage: Bacteria > Pseudomonadota > Gammaproteobacteria > Burkholderiales > SG8-39 > SCGC-AG-212-J23. The sequence continues at coordinate 2,649 of DATADT010000131.1, read as the reverse complement.
CGCTGGTGATCGGGATCCCGCTTTTCATGCTGTCCGCGGCCGAGGCAGCGTGGGTGCTGTTCGGGAAGACCGAGCGCGGCGTGGTGCAGGATTTCCAGATCGCGCGCGATGTCCCGGAGCGGGAAGTCGTGCGCCGCAGCGCGGCGGCCGTCGCCTGGATCGTCGGCTTCTTCGCCGGGATCGTGCTTTTCGGCTTCGCGCTCGCGGTGCCGCTCTTTGTTTTCCTCTATCTCAAGCTGCAGGCGAAAGAAGGCTGGATCTTCTCCGCCGCTTTCACCGCCGGGGTCTGGGCCTTCTTCTACGGTCTCTTCGACCGGCTGCTGCACCTGCCCTTCCCCGCAGGCTGGGCGCTCAGCTGGCTTTCCTGAGATAGTTCTTCAGCGCCGGCAGGACGAGGGAGAGCACGAGGAACGCCCACAGGATGTTGCCGAGCGTTGACGAAAACAGCACCGTCAGGTCGCCTTGCGAGATGCGCAGCGCGCGCGCGAGGTACTGCTCGAACAGCGGCCCGAGGATGATGCCGATGAGCATCGCGGTGACGTGGTAGTTCGTCTTGTGCGCGATGTAGCCGATCACGCCGAACAGCAGCGCGAGGCTCATGTCGAACAGGTACTGGCGCTCGACGAACGCGGCCACCACGGTGACCAGAACGATGACCGGCGCGAGGTAGGTGGTTTCGATGAGCACGATGCGCGCCATGTAGCGCGCGAGCGGCAGGATGGTGAAGATCATGAAGATGTACGCGACCGCCATGGCGACGAATACGCCGTAGGCGAGCTCCGGGTTGGTGGTGAAGAGCCGCGGACCCATCACCATGCCGTGGTACTGAAGGACGATCATCATCACCGCCGCGGTCGTTCCGCCCGGGACTCCGAGCGCCATCATCGGCACCAGCGTTCCCGAGGTCACGCCGTTGTTGGCAGCCTCGGGGGCGATCACGCCTTCAGGAATGCCCGTGCCGTAGAGCTCCGGGTGCTTCGACCACATGCGCGACTGCTGGTACGCCACGAATGCCGCGATGCTCGCGCCCGCGCCCGGCACGATGCCGATGAACAAACCCACGAACGACGTCCAGACGATATGCCACCACTTCTGGCCGGTCAGCCGCAGCCCGTCGAGCGTATCGGCCCAGCTCGCGCGCATCGCCCGCTCGCGTCCTTCGTGCCCGACAATGAGCTTCTCCTCGAGCATGACCAACGCTTCCGACACGGCGAACAGGCCGATCAGGGCGGCAACGAGCGGCACGCCGTCGTAGAGCTCCAGAAATCCGAAGGTGGCGCGCGGCGCGTTGTAGATGTGATCGGTCCCGATCACGCCGATCAGGAGCCCGAACACCCCGGAGATCAGCCCTTTCAGCGTGTCCTTGGCGGCGATCACCGCGATCAGCGTGAGGCCGAAGAGCATGACCACGACCATCTCGACCGAGCGCAGATACAGGCCGATCTGCGACAGCCACGGCAGGAGGGCAAGCGTGGCGAGCGTGGTGATGAGGCCGCCGAACACCGAGGCGGTAAACGAGAGCACGATCGCCTGCTGCGCCTGCCCCTTCTGCGTCATCGGGTAGCCGTCGAGCGTGGTCGCCGCCGCGCCGCCCGAGCCGGGGATCTTGACCAGGATCGCCGGGACGCCCCCGGCGAGGTGGTTCGCGCAGTACAGCGAGACCATGAAGGCGAACGCCTGCTCTACGGGGATTCCCAGGGTGAGCGGCAGCAGCATGATCAGCGTGTTCTGCGGGCTGAAGCCGGGCAGGATGCCGACCACGATGCCGAGCAGGATGCCGGCCCAGATGATCCACCACAGCCCGAACTGCGCCGCAAACTGCCCGGCGATGAATTCCCAGCTCAAGAGAACAGCTTCTCGATCGGACCGTGAGGGAAGGAGGAGTCCAGCAGCGCAATGAACAGCAGGTAGGCGGCCGCGGCCACCGCGAGCGAGATCAACATCACGGTCGATGCCCTGCGCACCCCCATGATCACGAGCGCGGCGGCCATCGCTACGAACAGCGAAAGCGTGAGCCCGAGAAGCTGCAGCAGCGCGATGAAGGCGATGGTGACGCCTACCATGCCGATGCGCTTGAACAGCACTTCGCGCGGCTGCCATAGCGGATCGGTGCGCAGGTCTCCTCTGCCCTTCGCGACGTCGATCGCGATGCGCGTCAGTTGAACAGCAACCAGCCCGACCAGCACTGCGCCGATCACCACGCCGTTCGCCTTCGCTTCCCAGGCGAGATCCGCGATCGACCAGAAGAAGTAGATCGCGAAGCCGAGCGCGAGGACGGGGATGACGAGGTCGGCGCCGAGCGGCGCCTTCTGCGCCACGCTCAGCCCTTCTTCCCTTTGCCTTCTTTCGCCGTCAGCAGCGAGCGGTACTCGTTCGCGAGCTCGACCATCGCCTTGGCGTAGCGCGTGCAGACCTCGCGGTTGCCGTACTTGATGGCCTCGACAGGCGCCCCGGTCTTGGCGAATGCGCTCTTGAATTCGGGGCTCTCGACGACCTGCCGCGAGGTCTTCTCGAGCAGCGCGAAGCGCTCGGGGTACTTCTCGATAACCTCGGTGTGGATCGCCCAGGAGCGCGACGAGGAAAGCTCCGGGACCTTGGTGCCGAACACGGCGTTGATCGGCGGGGCATTGTCGCTCTGGCTGGCGAGCG
>DATADT010000130.1:0-2616 GCA_036258355.1 Burkholderiales bacterium | reverse complement strand
TCGGATGCGGCGAGTCGGCGAGCGTTGCGCAATCGCCGAGCGCGAACACCTCGGGGTGCGAGAGGCTGCGCAGCGCGCGGTCGACGAGCACGAAGCCGCGCCCGTCGGTCATCAGTCCCGATTGGCGCAGCCACGGCAGAGAAGAAGCGCCGGTCGCGAGCAGAGCGAGCTCGAACTCCTGGCGCGCCTGGCCGGCGACCACGAGCGGCCCGGGCTCGATCGCGGTGACCGGCATGCCCGGCCGGTAGTCCACCTTGCGGCGGCGCAGCTGCTTCACCACGCGGCGGCTGACGGAGGCATTTTCCGAGTACAGCGTCACCAGCGCGCCGCGATGGCGCAGCGCCATCGCGATCTCCGCTCCGGCGGCGCCCGCGCCCACGATCGCGACGCGCTCGGCGATATGCAGGCGCGAGAGGAACTCGTCGTAGGGCTTCACCGGCAGCGCATGCTCGGCGCCCGGAAGCGACGCGTCGACGAGCGAGCCGGCGTTGATGGAAACGAGGTCGTAGCCTGAGCTGTCGCCGTCTTCCAGCGTGACCGCACGGCGGTCGGGGTCGAAGCGCTGCACCCTGCCCTGCACGAACTCGACATAGCCGCGCTCGGCAAGCTCGGCAACGTCGATCTCGGCTTCGGCGCGCCGGTAGTGCCCGGCGAGAATGCCGGGCAGCATTCCCGAGTACACCTGCTTCGCATGCGGACTGACGAGCGCGATGCGCGCGCCGTAGAGCGGCTTCTCGATCAGGCTGCGCAGCACGACGAGGTGCGCATGACCCGCGCCGATGAGAAGGACGCGCTTCACGCCTCGTGCAGCTTGGCTTCTTCCCGCTTACGCAGCTCTTTGCGTTGCACCTTCCCGGTCGTGGTCATCGGCAGAGCGTTGATGAACTCGATCTCGCGCGGATACTCGTAGGGCGCGAGGCGGCCCCTCACATGGTTTTGGATCTCGTCGATCAAGGCTTCCGAGGGGGAGTGCCCCGGCTGCAGAACGATGAAAGCCTTCACGATCGAGCCGCGCGTGGCGTCGGGCTTGCCGATCACCGCGGCGTTCTGCACCGCCGGGTGCTTCACCAGGCAGCTTTCGATCTCGGCTGGGCCGATGCGATAGCCCGCGCTCTTGATGACGTCGTCGGAGCGGCCCTGGTACCAGAGGTAGCCGTCCTCGTCCATCTTCGCCTGGTCGCCGGTGCATCCCCAATCGCCGATGAACTTGTCCTTCGTGGCTTTTTCGTTCTTCCAGTACTCGAGAAAGAACACCGGGTCGGGCTGCCCGTTGAAGCGCCGGTTTACGGCGATCTCTCCGAGATCCCCTCTTCGTGCTTCATTTCCTTCGTCGTCTATCACTGCAACCCTGTGCCCCGGATAGGGCCGGCCGATCGAGCCGGGCTTCGCCGGCCAGGCGCTCTGGCAGTTGCCGACCACGTAATTGATCTCGGTCTGGCCGAACATCTCGTTGATCGTGACCCCGAGCTCGGCCTTGGCCCACTCAAATACCGTCGCGCCCACCGACTCCCCGGCGCTCATGATCGAGCGGAGCGAAATGTCGAACTTCGCTTTGGGAGAACGAAGGGCTTTCATCATCAGCTTGAGCGCGGTCGGAAAGAGGAACGAATTGCGCACGCCGTACTTCTCGAGCAGGTAGTAGGCCTTCTCGGCGTCGAAGCGCCCGCGGTAGCCGAGGATCGGCATGCCGAAGAGCCACGCCGGCAGCAGCGCGTCCATCAGGCCACCGGTCCAAGCCCAGTCGGCGGGCGACCAGAACATGTCGCCCGGCTGCGGGAAGAAGTCGTGCGAGTGCACAAACCCCGGTACGTTCCCGATCAGCACGCGATGGGCTTTGAGGGCACCCTTCGGGGGCCCGGTCGTGCCGCTCGTATATATGATCAGCGCCGGGTCGTCGGCCTTCGTGTCAACCGGCGTAAAGCGCGAACTGGCTGTCTCAAGAAGGTTCTTCCAGGGGTGAACCTTCGTTTCCCGCGTGTCGACGCCGATGACATGCTTCAAGTGCGTCAGCCGGTCGCGGATCGCCCATAGGTTGCCGATCGTGGCCGGCTCGACGATCGCCACCGAGGCTTCCGCGTGCTCCATGCGGTACTCGAGCGCGTCGGGCCCGAAGAGATGGGAGAGCGGGAGCGCGATCGCGCCCATCTGGAACACGGCGACGTAGGCGATCGCGGTCTCCGGGCGCTGGGGCAGGATGATCGCGACCCGGTCGCCGCGGTTCACGCCAAGTGCTTTGAGCGCGTTCGACAAGCGGTTCGCGGCCTGCTGGATGTCCCAGAACGAATAAGCCGCGGTGGCGCCCGACTCGTCTTCCCAGTAGAGCGCGAAGCGCGCCCGGTCGCCCGCCCAGTTGCCGCAGCACGCGCGCGCCATGTTGTAGCGCTTCGGCACGTCCCAACGAAAGCCGCGGTAGAGCTCGTCGTAGCGGTCCGGCATGCGGGGATTCTATACTTCACCCATGCAGCAGCCGGAAGCGTTCGTCTTCGATGCCTATGGAACGCTCTACGACGTGTATTCCGTAGCAGCGCGCTGCGAATCGTGCTGGCCGGGAAAAGGCGCGCAGCTCTCGCTGCTGTGGCGCGCGAAGCAGCTCGAGTACACGTGGCAGCGCAGCCT
>DATADT010000129.1:0-2883 GCA_036258355.1 Burkholderiales bacterium | reverse complement strand
GTCAACAACGCCGGCTGGGACATGTTCAGTCCGTTCCTGAAGACCGACCCCGCGTTCTGGCAGAAGATCATCTCGATCAACCTGATCGGCGCGATGAACCTCCTGCACTGCGTGCTGCCGGGCATGGTCGAGCGCGGGCGCGGCAAGGTGGTGAACGTGGCGTCCGACGCCGGCCGCGTCGGCTCCTCGGGAGAAGCGCCCTACTCCGCGTGCAAGGGCGGAATGATCGCGCTCACCAAGACGCTCGCACGCGAGATGGCCTCGAAGAACATCCAGCTCAACGTCGTATGCCCCGGCCTCACCGAGACCAACATGCTCGAGCAGTTCATGCAGGGCGCGGGCAACCCGGAGAAGCTGCGCGAAGCCTATCGCCGCGCGATCCCCATGGGGCGTCTAGGCAAACCCGACGACCTCCCCGGCGCGATCCTGTTCTTCGCGAGCGACGACGCCGATTTCATCACCGGCCAGGTCCTGAGCGTCTCAGGCGGCTTAACGATGCACGGTTAGGAAGTAGTCCCCTCTACGCGCGGCGGCGGATGTGCTTGCGCCGCTCGGCCTCGGCGGCGAACTCCTCGAGCTCCGGGTCGAGCGCGTGGCGCGCGGAGACGACGCCGACGGGGCGGCCGTTTTCCACGACCGGCGCATGGCGGAAGCCTTTTTCGTGCATCAGGAGAAGCGCGTAGCCGAAGGTCTCGTCGGGAGCGACGGTCTGCGGATCGGCGGTCATCACCTCGTGCAGCGGGGTCGACTCGGGGTCGAGGCCGCAGGCGATGACGCGGAACAGGGCGTCGCGCTCGGTGAAGATGCCGACGAGGCGCCCCTCTTCCACCACCAGCACGGCGCCGACCCTGCCTTTCTTCATCAGCCTGGCGGCCTCGGCGACCGTCGCGTGCGGCGCGGCGACAACCAGCCTACGCGGCTCGAGAATGCTCTTAATCGGTAGTCCCAGCATGGCTGGAAAGCCTACCGGGGCGCAGCGCGGCCGCTTTGATGATGATCAAACATGGTGACCAGGGACACGGAAACCAGGATGAAAAGCGCGATTGCGGCGGCATTACCCCATGCCCCGAGCGGCGTCGAGACCAGCACGCGCACCGCGAGCGAGGCGTGGAGAAGAGCAAGGGGGAGGTAGAGCACGGGGTGGTAGGGAAACCGCGTTCTGAGAACCGCGGGCAGGATCACTGGCGCGTGACCGAATACCATTGAGAAGACGAAGCCGACGAAAAACGCGTGCAGCGCGGCGTCGTAGCCCGTGGCAAGCGCGATCAGCGCGCCGGCCAGTCCGAGCCAGAAATAGCCCGTGAGCAGACAGGCGGCGACGTAGCGCGGCAGGCGGTCCTGGCGGATAGTGACGCGCGCAAGATCGAACACCACCAGCCATGCCGCGAGTAGCAGCAGCACGACGCCCAGTGCGCGGGGTGCCATGGGTGACAAGACCAGCAAACCGACGAGAACTGCAAAAGCGCGCCGCACCCAGGGCGGCCGCTTGAGGTAGCGCGAGAGCTCCAGGCGCTCGCCGCCGATGGTGAGCGCGAAGAACGCGATCCACCACGGCACCGCCGCCCGGCCCTCGAACAGCATCACATTGCCCGCGAGCCACGCCGCCGCGCCCGCGAGCAGCGTCGCGGTCTCGAGCGAAGGCTGGCGCCGCATGACGGCGACGCCGCACGCCACGAACAGCGCTGCGGAAAGGATCATCAGGGAAAAGCCCGTCGCGACGAAGCCGGAAAGGAGCGCAATTCCGCCCAAGCCCGCCGCGAGCGGCGCGGCGTACGCCCACGGCCGGTCGAGCGCGGCCGCGCGCTCGAGCGAGATCACGGTGCCGAAGAACGCGGACACCATCAGCGGCCCGTGCAGCGCGATCGCCGTCCCGGGAACCTCGAAGGCAGACAACCGGGCTAGCCCGCCCGCGATACCGAACACGAGCGAAAGGAAGCCGAGCACGAGGAGCGGGAGGCGAAGCCTCGGGCTCACTTCCAGCCGAAGCGCTGCTGCGCCTCCTCGCTCATGCGCTCGGGGCTCCACGGCGGTTCCCAGACGAGGCGCACTTCAACCTCGGTGCCTTCGGGCGCGGCGGCGCGGATCGCCGCCGCGGCTTCGTCGACGATGTATTCCGACGCCGGGCAGGCGGGCGAAGTCATGGTCATGTCGACCCGCACTTTACCCGGCTCGAGCGCGATGCCGTACACGAGGCCGAGGTCGAGCACGCTCATCCCCGCCTCCGGGTCCTCGACCGTCCGGAGCGCCGCCTTGACGTCATCCTCGTCCATCAAACGAGTTTCATTCCGCGAACGCCCGCAACCTTGATGTGTGTCAAAGAAAGCCGCCGCCCGGGGCCTATTCTGCCGCTCTACGGCGATGCGCTGGCGCAGCGCCCCGACCAGAAGGCGCTCGCCGTCTACCTCGCGATCATGGTCGCCGGCAGCGGCTTCATGATTGTGGTCGCGGTCGGCGGCCTGATCCGCAACCTGCTCTCTTTCCGCTGTCGCGAAGATCCCCGGCGAGGTCTCCTGTAGTCCCGGCTTGACGCCCGTCAATACGGCGCGACGGCGAACTGATATTCATTCCACACCACAGAACAGAGGAGGATTCCTATGAGTCTCCTTGTGGAGCGTGTGGACGTATGGGCGGCGCCCATTGCGGACAAGCCGGGCGCGCTCGCCGCGGTGATGGCAGGGCTGCGCGATGCGGGAGCAAACCTGCAATTCATCATTTCGCGGCGCTCGCCGGAGAAGCCGGGCTGGGCGGTGGTGTTCGTAACGCCGCTCGAGAGTGACGGGGAAATCGGCGCCGCGGCAACGCTGGGCTTCAACGTCACGCAACGCCTGCATTCGGTGCGGATCCTCGGCGAGGACCGCCCGGGGATTGCCGCGGAGCTGACGC
>DATADT010000128.1:0-5601 GCA_036258355.1 Burkholderiales bacterium | reverse complement strand
CTGCTCGGCGCCGGTATCGAGGACGCGCTTACGCGCGCGCGCTTTTCCGTGGAATGGGTGCGCACCGGGCCGCTCGCGCTGACGGCGCTCGAGCACGGCGGCTTCGACGCCGTGGTGCTCGACCTTGGCCTTCCCGGCATGGACGGGCTCGACGTGCTGCGCCGTGCGCGCGCCGCGGGCAACCTCTCACCCGTCCTCATCCTGAGCGCGCGCGACGCGGTGGCGCAGCGCGTGGCCGGCCTCAACGCCGGCGCCGACGATTACCTCAGCAAGCCCTTCGACGTCGAGGAACTGGTCGCCCGCGTGCGCGCGCTGCAGCGCCGCTTGCACGGCTCGGCGCACAACGTGCTCGAGCACGGGCGTCTGCGCCTCGACCTCGGCGCGCTCAGCGTGACCCACGACGGCCGCCCGGTGCAGCTCCAGCGCCGCGAGTTCATGCTCCTGCAGAAGCTCCTCGCCGCATCCGGCCAGGTGTTGACGCGCGCCCAGCTCGAGGAGTCGCTCTACGGCTGGGACGGCAACGTCGAGTCGAACGCGCTCGACGTTCACGTGCACAACCTGCGTAAGAAGCTCTACCCCGGCGTGATCCGAACGGTGCGCGGCGTCGGCTACGTCGCCGATCCGCCGGCTTGACCCGCGCACCTTGAAGCCACGCTCGATGCGCGCGGTACTGCTCGGCGGCAGCATCGCCGTGCTCGTCGCCGTGCTCGGCGTCGCCGCCTGGATCGGCTTCGCAGGCAGCCAAGACGAGGCGGACGAGCTCTTCGACGCGCGGCTCGCGACCTCCGCGCGGGTGCTTGCGGCGCTCTACGCGACGCAGCCGCCACCCGCGGCCGCGAACGCACCCATCGTGGTGTCCTTCCCAGGGCCTCTCGAGGCGGCCGCGCACGACGAAGCCGGCCCGCTGGGCCACTACTACGAGACCAAGATCGCCTTTCAGGTGCTCGACGCGAGCGGCCGCCTCCTCATGCGCTCGGCCTCGGCCCCCGACACCGCGTACGCGCCGCTTGCCGCCGGGTTCAGCACGCACAAGAACTGGCGCGTGTTCACGCTGCGCTCGGGCGATGTCTGGGTCCAGGCCGCCGAGCGCGACGACGTGCGTGACGAGCTGTCGGAGAAGCTCGCGCTGGCCGCGGTAGCGCCGCTGATCGCCGGCATTCCGCTGCTGCTCCTGCTGATCGCGCTTCTGCTGCGCTACGGGCTCGCTCCGCTTACGGAGCTCGCGCAGCGTATACGGGGGCGCGAGCCGGGCTCGCTCGCGCCGATCCGCCTCGCGCGCAGCACCGCCGAGATCGAGCCGGTGCTCGAGGCGCTGAACGCGCTGCTCGAGCGCGTGCAATCAGCCATGGCGCGCGAGCGCCGCTTCACCGCCGACGCGGCGCACGAGCTGCGCACGCCGCTCGCGGCGCTCAAGATACACGCGCAGAACGCGGCGCGCGCGACTTCCGAGGCAGAGCGCCACGCCTCGCTCGAGCGCATGCTGGCCGGACTCGAGCGCGCGATCCGCCTCGCCGAGCAGATGCTCGCGCTCAGCCGCGCCGCCGCCCGCGCGCCCGCCGCCGAGCGGGTGTCCCTGCGCCAAGCGGTGGAAGACGCGCTCGATGACGTCCTTCCGAAGCTGAAGGAGCGCGGCATCAAGGTAAGCGTGGCCGCAGACGCGCCCGAGAGCGAGCCGCTGGTGCAGGGCGAGCGCGACAAGCTCGCGACGCTCGCTCGCAACCTACTCGACAATGCGGCGCGCTACTCTCCCGCGGGCTCGACGGTGCGCGTCGAGATTGCCCATTCCGACCACGCCACCCGCCTCTCGGTGTCGGACGAAGGGCCGGGCATACCGCCCGAGCTGCGCGAGCGCGTGTTCGAGAGTTATTACCGCATCCCCGGCGCGGCCGGCGAAGGCAGCGGGCTCGGCCTCGCGATCGTGCGCGAGATCGCGGCCCAGCACGGCGCGACCGTGCAGATCGGCCAATGCGACGGCGGCCGCGGCACGAGGGTCGTGGTGAGCTTCCCCAGCTAGATTGCGCGCGCTTCGACGACCAGAGCCTGCGCCGTATACCTGAACGGCTCGGCGCCCCCCAGGCGCGCGAGCGCCGCGGCCACTTTCTCGATCACGCCGTCCACCGGAATGCCGCGCTCCTGGAGGATGAGCGAGCGCGGCGTGCCGCGCAGCTGCCCGATGGCAAACTCGCGCGCGCTCGGGGACGTGCACGAAATGCGCACGGTGCCGATGTGCCCTACGGCGAACCCGGCATCCTCGAGCAGGCGGGTAATCGCGGCGCGGTCATTGAAGTGGTAGGGAATCGAGCCGAAGCGGGCCGCCGGGTCGCCCGGCAGGAGGCCTTCGATCACTTCGGCTGCGACCCGGCCGTGCGGATTGTTGTCCAGTCCGTCCCATACGTTGAAGAGGAACGTCCCGCCTTTGCGCAGCACGCGGCGCGCTTCGCGGAAGCAAGCCGCTTTGTCCGGCACGAACATCACGCCGAAAGCGCATACCACGGCGCCGAACGCGGCATTCCCGAACGGCAGCTTGCACGCATCGGCTTCACGCCACTCCACGCCACGCGCCGCGGCGAGCTTGCCTCTTGCGTAGTCGAGCATCGCGCGGCTGATGTCCGACGCGACGACTTTGACATCCGGGCTCGCTCTTTCGCGCAGGTGCCGCGTGACGAGCCCCGTGCCGCATGCGACTTCGAGGACGTCGCCGGGCGGCCTGGCGGGCAGGCGCCGGGCGAGCTCCGCGCCGAACACGTCGAAGTGCGCAGGCCCCATGATCCGGTCGTAGAACTCCGGAATGGATCCGCCGAAATCTGCCGGAACGTCGGCCATCAGGAAACGCTCTTCAGCCTCAGCATCCGCATCGCGTTGCCGAAGTAGATGCGCCTGCGGTCGTCGGGCTTGAGCTTCATGCCATCGAGCGCCTTGATCGTCTCGCGGATGAAGAGCGGCCCGCCCTCCGGGTCGAAGGGGCAGTCGGTGCCGAACAGCACTCTATTGATCCCATAAAAGTCCAATCCGCACCGGATCGCCGAGGCCGCGCCGTTCACCGACGTATCGCCATAGAACATCTTGAAGTAGTCCACCGGCCGCTTTTTCATTCTCTTCAGCAGCCCCTCGTAGTCCTCGTCCGAGGTGCGGCTGCCGAGCTGGTCCATGCCGTAGCCGATGCGGTTCACAAAGTACGGCGCCATCGCGCCGAGGTGATGGGTGATGATCTTGAGCTTCGGCAGCTTCTCGAACATGCCCGCGAACACCATGCGCGCCATGAACGCGCTCGTCTCGTACGGCCAGCCGAAGAGCCACCAGATTTCGTATTTTGACTGTTGTTCGCTCGAATAATCAGCAAACTTGGCGGTCCGGGTGGGGTGAACCCAGATCGGCAGATCGTAGGTCTTGCTCATGCGCTCGAAAATCCGGAAGAACTCCGGCTCGTCGAGCGGGCGGCCGTTCACGTTGGTGAAGATCTGCACGCCCTTCGCGCCCAGCTGGAGGATCGCGCGGTCCATCTCCTCGAGCGCCGCGGGGACGTTGTTCATCGGCAGCGAGGCGACGAAGGCAGGAAACAGATCGGGGCGCTTCGCCACGATCTCGGCCATCCCGTCGTTCGCGAGCCGGGCCAGTTCCGGAGTTTCATTTTCATTACCCAAGAATTCAACCGCGGGCATGGACAACGTGAGGATCTGCTTGTAGCCCGGCCAGCGCTTCATCATCTTCATGCGCCGCTCGAGGTCCCATAGCACCGGGATGTGCATCCAGCGCTTGAGCTGGGCTGCGAGCGCCGGGTTGCGCCCGGCGATCTCCTTCATTCGCTCGAAGTAGGGGAGCGGAAAGATGTGCGGAAAGATGTCGAGCTTGAGGTTCTTGTCAGTCCGTTTCATGAAACCGCCCCGTAGCGTGAGGCGCAGACCATAACATAGTGAAGATGGCCGCTTCCAATACAGCGCGCGGCGTGCTCTGGATGGGCGGCGCGGTGCTTTCGTTCACCGCCATGGCGGTCGCGGTGCGCGAGCTGCAGCGCCACATGGGGTCGTTCGAGATCGTGTTCCTGCGCAGCGTGGTGATGCTGACGATCGTGCTCGCGATGCTTCCGCGGGCGGGGGTTTCATCGATAGGAACGGGCAAGTTCGCGCTCCATTTCTGGAGAAATACCATCCATTTCTGCGGCCAGGTGCTGTGGGTGTATTCGATTGGCGCGCTCACGCTTGCCACGGTGTTCGCCATCGAGTTCACGATGCCGGTATGGACGGCGCTCCTCGCCTGGATTTTCCTCAAGGAACGCTTCACCGTCGCACGGCTCGTGATGCTCGCGCTCGGGCTCGCCGGCGTGACGATGATCGTGCGCCCGGGCGGCGGCGCGTTCCACCCGGCGGCGCTCGCCATGATCCTGGGTTCTCTTTGCTACGCCTCGTCCTTCGTCTTCACCAAGCGGCTTTCGTCCACCGACAGCGCGCTCGCGGTGCTGTTCTGGATGGCGGTGATCCAGACGCCGATCTCGCTCGTCGCGGCGGCGCCGCACTGGGTAAGCCCGCTCGCCGCCGACCTGCCGTGGATCCTGGCGATCGGCGTCGGCAGCTTCAGCGCGCACTACTGCATGACGCAGGCGATGCGGCGGGTGGACGCGATGGTCGCGGTGCCGATCGATTTCATTCGGCTGCCGCTCATCGCGGTGGTGGGAGCGCTCATGTACGGCGAGCCCTTCGACCCGATGGTGCTCGCCGGCGCGGTGGTGATCTTCGCGGGTACGTACTACGCGCTCAGCCGCGAGCGCCGCTAGCCGCGTGCGCCGGCCGGGCTGTTCTTCTGCGCGAGGCGCTTGATGAGGGCGTCGATGCCGTCCTGCTTCACCACGGCATCGAATTCGCTGCGATAGGTGAGCACAAGGCTCACCCCCTCAACCACGATGTCGTAAATCTTCCAGCCGTTCTCGGTCTTGTGCATCGAGTAATCGAGCAGCACCGGCTTGCCGCCGGCGCGGAAGAACTGGTTGTGCACCGTGACCTCCGTGTCGCCGGGCTTGATGCGCACCGGCAGCACTTTCATGGTCTGGCCTTCGTACGCGGTGATCGCGTTGGAATAGGTGCGTACCAGCATGTTGCGGAACTCGGTGACCAGCTTCTTCTTCTGCTCCGGGGAGGCTTTCGCCCAGGAGCGGCCGAGCGCAAGGCGCGTCGCCTCCTCGAAGTCGATATGCGGCAGCACCTTCTCCTCGGCGAGCTTGATGGCTTTCTGCCGGTCGCCGGCGGCGAGCTGCTTGTCGGCCTTGATGGCGGCGAAGACCTCCTCGGTCACTTTCCGGACCAGGTCCTCGGGCCCGGAGTCCTGCGCCATGGCGGGCGACACGCCCGGTAAAACGAAAATCGCCCAGAGGGCGATTGTGAGGATGGCGGTGATTCGCGCTCGTGCTGTCATGCGGCTGCTCGCTCCTTCGCGTCTTTATCCCCCTTCATATTACCCTTGAACATCCCAGGCTCGAGCGAGTGGCGCTCGAGCAGGCGGTAGAACTCCGTGCGGTTGCGCCCGGCGAGCCGTGCGGCTTTTGTCACATTGCCGCCGGTGATCTTCAGGATTCGCACGAGGTAGTCGCGCTCGAATGCGCGGCGCGCCTCG
>DATADT010000127.1:0-2487 GCA_036258355.1 Burkholderiales bacterium | reverse complement strand
TCGAGCTGGCGCTGGATTGCGCCGATCACCGCGGGATCGGAGTGGCCGAGGCACGACACCGCGGCGCCGCCCGAGGCATCGAGGTAGCGCTTGCCGTCCCGATCGTAGAGGTAGGCGCCCTCGCCGCGCACCGCGACCGGGTACTTGAGGCGAGGGTCGCGATGAAAAACGTGCGTCACAGCCCGTTACCATAGCATGTTGCGATGCGGGAGTTTCTCCTGCGTGGTTGATGCGCCTTGCAGCGCAGCGCAAGATTGCCATCGCAACGAGGAGGTCCGATGACGGCATTTACCCTGAACGGCAAACCGGTCACCGCAAGCTCGGAGGCGGATACGCCCCTGCTTTGGGTGATCCGCGACGAGCTCAAGCTCACCGGCACGAAGTACGGCTGCGGCATTGCGCAATGCGGAGCGTGCACGGTGCATGTCGATGGGAAAGCGGTCCGAGCCTGTGTAACGCCCCTCGCCAGCGTAAAGGGCGCCCGGGTGGTGACGATCGAAGGACTCTCTCCGGACTCTTCGCACCCGCTGCAGAAAGCGTGGATCGCCGAGGAAGTGCCGCAATGCGGCTACTGCCAGTCGGGGCAGATCATGAAGGCGGCCGAGCTCCTCAAGTCGAAGCCCAAGCCGACGCGCGCCGAGATCGTCAGCCACATGAACGGCAACATCTGCCGCTGCGGCACCTACCACCGCATCATCGCCGCCATTCAGCGCGCATCGAAGGAGGCCTGACATGGACCGCAGAGATTTCTTCAAGGTAAGCGGCGGTCTCGCCTTCGCATTCACGTTCCCCGCGATCGCTGAAGCGAACACTGCAAAACCGCTGAACGCCTGGGTCCGCATAGCGCCCGACGGCACGGTGACGATCCTGAGCACCGGCGCCGAGATGGGCCAGGGCTCGATGACCTCGCTGCCACTCATCCTTGCCGACGAGATGGACGCCGACTGGTCGAAGGTGAGGATCGAGTGGGCGCCCGCCGATCCGACGACTTACGGCTACACGTTCCAGAACTCGAAAGCGATGGCAATCGTCGGCAGCCGCGCGGTGATGCTCTACTACAACGACCTGCGCATCGCCGGCGCGCAGGTGCGCAAGGTCCTGCTTGCGAATGCCGCAGAACACTGGAAAACGGATGTACAGAATTTGAGAACCGAGCCGGGCTTCGTGATCGATGGGAGCGGGAAGAAGCTGGGCTATGGCGACATCGCGTCGTTTGCGAAAGTGCCCTCGCCGCTGCCGGCCGTGGACAAGAGCGAGCTGAAGGACAAGAAGGACTTCCGCTATATCGGCAAGGCGATGCCGCGGCGCGATACGCCGCTCAAGGTCAACGGCAGCGCGAAGTACGCGATCGACGTCGATCTGCCGGGGATGGTGTATGCGACCGTGCGGCATTCGCCGGTGCACGGCGGCGCGCCGGAGAGCTGGAACGACGCCAACGTGAAGTCGATGAAGGGCGTGATCGGCACCGTGCGCCTGCCCGACGGTGTGGCGGTGCTCGCCGACAGCCTGCCGCACGCCATGGCGGCGCGCCAGGGGCTCGAGGTGAAGTGGCAGAAGGGCGCGGCTGAAGGTTTCGATTCGGAGAAGAACCTTAACGAAACCTACGTGGAGGTCCATTCCGACCCCAACGCCAAGACCCAAACGCTCGACTCCAGGGGCGATGCGAAGAGCGCGTTCGACTCGGCGGCGAAGGCTTACAAGGCCGAATACTTCAGCGACTACGGCTACCACGCGCAGATGGAGCCGCTCAACGCCGTCGCGCGCTTCAATGCCGCCGGCGACCACGTCGAGGTGTGGGAAGGGACGCAGGATCCCGCCAGCTCGCGCGCGGCGATCGCAAGAGCGCTCGGCATGTCGCCGGAGCAGGTGACGCTGCACCAGTGCTACATGGGCGGCGGCTTCGGCCGCCGCTCGCTGGGCGACTACTCCGCCGAGGCAGCCCGCGTTGCCCGCGAGGCGAAGCGGCCAGTCAAGCTCGTCTGGACTCGCGAAGAAGACCTCGGCTACGGCATGTTCCGGCCGCAGGCGTTCCAGTGCCTGCAGGCGGCGCTGGACGAGGACGGGAAGGTGAGCGGCTGGACGCACTGCGTGGTTGGCGACGGCGGCGTGCTGCTGCAGACCGGGATCCGCATCCCGTACTACCAGGTGCCGAACCAGTTCATCGAGTCGCGCGGAGTTTCGCACGGCATCCGCCTGAAGCACTGGCGCGCGGTCGGGCACGTGTTCAACGTCTACGCGATCGAGTCGTTCGTCGACGAGGTGGCGGCCGCCGAAGGGATGGATCCGATCGAGTTCAGGCTTCAGAGAATGTCGATCACCCCGCGCGCCCGCGCCCTGTTCGAAAAGGTGGCGCAGATGTCGGACTGGAAGGCGCCGCGGCCGCAGGGCCGCGCGCTCGGCGTCTCGATCAGCGAGCGCTCGGGCTCGCTCGGCGCCGGCGTGGCCGAGATCTCGCTCGACCGCGCTTCGGGCAAGATCCGCGTGCAC
>DATADT010000126.1:0-2666 GCA_036258355.1 Burkholderiales bacterium | reverse complement strand
GGTCCGCGGCGGAAAGCGTGGTGGGAGCCGAGGCTTCGACAACGGTAGGCATGCTTCAGATCCGTAGTGTTACGGAGCTAGTATCGCTCAGCCCGCGATCACGATGGGTCGCAGGCGCCGGTATGATCGGCAGCAGCACGTAGAGAGCGTACAGCGCAAACGACAGCAGGATATGGAGCAGCATGTCACCTCGCCGCCACCCCGGTCCACGGGATGAGTTGCTTTACTATCTTGCTGTGCGACGCTATGCCTCCCCGTCGCCGAAATCACGGAACGTCATCACCGGGCGCAGGTGACAAAATGGCGGCCGTAGCGATCTCGGCGCGCCGCTTGTCCCGTCGCTGAATTGCCTGCTGCGGATTCCGGCACGATTCAGCCCGGCGGCACGCTTACTTACCAAGCGGCCAGTAACGCCTTCTACGTCACGTTGACGCTGGTGATCTCCCCCAATGACGGCAGCGGCACGTTCAACTTCCGGGGCGTCCTGGACCACAATCCGTTCCCGCCGGAGATCACCGGCATGTTGCTCCAGTAAGCGAAGGTTGTTCGATACGCCGCGCAGTACACCGCAAGCGCCGAGTGCCGGCTTGATGCGTCAAATGCGAGTGTGGTCAGCTTGCAGGAGAAGCGGCTGGCATTTCGTCCGCGACCAGGCGCTCGATGATCCGCCGGGCCCAGACGGAGCCCGCGTCGATGCTGAGGTTGTGGATCGCGTCCGCCGGCGCGGCGTCCATGGCGAGCTGCTGAGCCTCGACCACGGCGCGGTCTTCCTCGAATATGCGCGCGTTCGCGTCGCGCAGTTGGGTGGTGAGGGACTGGTCGCGCAGGCGGTAGTTCCGGAGCAGCGTCCAGAAGTACATGCAGGTTGAGCACGTCTCGGGGGTTATGGTGTTCAGCACCCTGCCGTTCACGCCCTGACTGCGGTTGCCGCCCGGCGCGCCGGTGCCGGCGAGGGCGACCCCCACGTCCAGCACGATCGTGCAGGGCGCTTCGAAGCGGATGATCTGCCAGCGATCCACATTGCCCGGCCTGCCGAGTTGCGTGCGCCAGAAGGGCGGCGCGTCGATGTCGAGCATCCAGCGGGTCACGGTCACGGTACGCTCGTCGTGCGTCGTGGCGGCGGGCGTTTCGGCGATAGCGCGATGGCCGATGCTCGTCGCGTGGACGAAGGTCTCGTGGCTCAGGTCCATCAGGTTGTCGATGAGCAGCCGGTAATCGCAGCGGGCAAAGAGGGTGGCGCCGTCGCCCTCCCATCCGGGGTCGCTGTTCCAGTGCAAGTCGGGCACCAGCGCCGGGTCTGCTCGTGCCGCATCGCCGGGCCACACCCAGACCAGCCGATGGCGCTCGAGCGTCGGGTATGCGCGCACGCGCGCCGAGTGGCTGATGCGATCCTGCGAGGGCATCCGGGTGCAGCGTCCGGACCGGTCGAACGCGAGGCCGTGGTAGCGGCACACGACGTTCTCGCCTTCCACGTGGCCCATCGACAGCGGTAACCGGCGATGCCAGCACGAGTCGTGCACCGCCGCGACCAAGCCGTCGGGTGTGCGCCAGAGGGCGAGCTTGTACCCGCAGACCGTGCGCGCGAGCACCGCGCGCCCGGTTACCTCGTGGTTCCAGGCTGCCGCGTACCAAGCGTTAAGGGGGAACGGCGGCTTATCAGGCTCGCTCACGCACGAGCGAGCTTACAGGATCGCCTTCGAGAAGAAAGCGCTCCGAGACCGTGCTGCTCGAGGTGGGCTCTCCAAATGAAACGCCCCGAGCGGCATGCGCTGCTCGGGGCGCCTCGGTAAGGCGAGAGCCGGCTGACTAGCTGGCGTCGCTCCTGATGTCGATGCTGGTTGATCCGGAGTGTTGCCCGCCGGGCCTGCCTTGGGAATCGCTCACTGGATCACCTCCTTTCAAAGTTGCCGACCTGCAGTGTAGCATTTATTGTTTGAGGCTCTGAGGAACGCCGTTCGGGAAGCGCTTGGCGATCTCCTCGCGGATGCGTGCGCTTCGGTTCTCCGGCGCGGGATGCGTGGAGAAGAATTCCGGCTGACGCGAGCCGCCCGAAGCCTGGGCGAGCACTTCCATGACGCGGATCAGCGCGCGCGGGTCGTACCCGACCTCGGCCATGATGCGGATGCCGAGCGCGTCGGACTCGAGCTCGTCCTCGCGGCCGTAGCTCATGTTGATCATGCTGCCGACCATCTGGCCGATCTGCGCGGTGGTGTAGTCGCCGCTGCCGATCACGAGCGCGCTGAGCAGGCCCTGCGTGAGCTGCTGCTTCGCGAGGCGCTCCGAGGAATGGCGCGCGATCACGTGGCCGATCTCGTGGCCGAGCACGCCGGCGAGCTCGGCTTCGGTCTTCAGCAGCCTGAGCAGGCCTTCGGTGATGAAGATCGGCCCGCCGGGAAGCGCGAACGCGTTTACCGTGCGCGAGTCGGCGAGGACGTGGAAGCTGAACTTGTAGGGGCTCTTCGCGGCGACGCTGCGCGCGACGAGCCGCTCGCCGACCTCGCGCACGAGCGCCCTCGCCTTCTCGTTCTGCGACAGTCCGCCCAGTTGCGCCGCCATCTCCGGAGCGCTCTTGTACCCGAGCGCGATCTCCTGCTCCGGGCTCATGGCGACGCGCTGCTTCTCGCCGGTAAGCGGGTTCTCCGACGTGCTGCTGTAGTAGGTGATGA
>DATADT010000125.1:0-3603 GCA_036258355.1 Burkholderiales bacterium | reverse complement strand
GTGGTCGGCTTCGCGCCCGGCGGCGGCGTCGACATCAGCGCGCGCCTGCTCACGCCGAAGCTCACCGAGTACCTCGGCCAGCAGTTCGTCGTGGAGAACAAGCCCGGCGCCGGCACCAACATCGCCGCTGCGGAAGTAGCTAAGGCCGCGCCCGACGGCTACACGCTCTTCATGAACAGCCCGGCGGTGGTGATCAATACCGCGCTCTATGCGAAGCCGCCATACCAGCTCTCGGACTTCACCGGGGTATCGATCTTCGCCTCGACCACTAACCTGCTCGTCGTCCCGGCCGCGTTCGAGGCGAAGACGGTCCAGGACTTGGTGCGCATTGCGAAGCAGAAGCCCGGCGCGCTCAACTACGCCTCGGCCGGGCCCGGCACCACGCAGCATCTCGCGGCAGAGCTCTTCAAGCTGCGCACGGGAACGAATATCGTGCACGTGCCCTATAAAGGCAGCGGCCCGTCGATGGCCGCGCTGCTCGCCGGGGACGTGCAGCTCAGCTTCATCAACCCGGTCGCGGTCGGCGCGCACGTGCAAGGCGGCAGGCTGCGCGCGCTCGCTGTCACCGACTCCAAGCGCGCCGAGCTCATGCCGGAGGTCCCCACGATGAAGGAGGCCGGCGTCGAGGGCGTCGAGGTGTCGCTCTGGTATGCGCTGCTTGCCCCGGCCGCGACGCCGCGCGAGATTGTGAACACGCTCGCCGGTGCCGTCGCCCGCGCCACCCGCGATCCCGCGGTGCGCGAGCAGCTTCGCAAGCAGGGCGCCGACCCGGTGGGCAACACGCCCGAGCAGTTCGGCGCCTATCTTCGCGAGGAGCTCGCGCGCTGGACCGAAGTGGTGAAAGTCTCGGGCGCCCGCGTAGATTGAGGTCGCCCATAGGCGCGATGGCCAACCGCATCCTGGAGGTGAACCGGGCGAGCCTCGCGCCGCGCTCCTTCCAGATAATGTTTTTGAGAGGACAGCCCGCCGTGCACCTCGCTCACGGTTTCTTCTTCAATGCGTCGCGCTCCCTGTCGCGCTCGGCCTGGACCTCGACCGCGAGCTTGTAGGCCACGTAGTACTTGTAGATGTTCGAGACGTAGGTCACGGTTTCCGTGCCGATCCGCTCGGCGGCGATCAGCTCGACGTTGTTGAACCACACGTTCGGATTGAGGCCGCGCTTCTCGGCGCGCGCGCGCAGGTCCTGGACCCGGCCCGGTCCGGCATTGTAGGACGCGAACGAGAACAGCGTCTTGTTGACCGGATCCATGGGCTGGCTCTCGAAGTACGTGTTCTGGACATGGCGGATGTACTTCACCCCGGCATGGATGTTCGGCTCGAGCCGGGTGATGTCGCCGGTCTTCATGTCGCGGCCGGTAGCGGGCATCACCTGCATCACGCCGATTGCGCCGACCGGGCTCTTCGTGTTCTGGTCGAGACGCGACTCCTGGTAGCCCTGCGCCATCATCAGGAGGTAGTCCACGTCGTAGCGGCCGCTGTACTTGCGGAAAAGCTCCACCGTCTGGTCGAACTTGCGCATCTCTTCCTTCGACGTCGCGGCGCGGACGAAGCGGGTGCTGCCGGTGTACTTCTTGACCAGGTTATTGCCGAAAGCGCTGCCCTGCCCGTGCTTCTCGGCGAACGTCGAGATCTCGGCTTTTAGGCGCGGGCTGTCCTTGCGGATCATCCAGGCGATGTCGCCGCCTTCGTGCACCTTCAGGTCATCGCGCGGCTTGATTCGCTTGAAAACGCGCGCCCAGGTGGTGGCCTTGTATCGATCCACCAACGCGAGTCCGACCAGGCCGGCGTTCAGCATCTCGAGGAGGTCGTCGTCCTGCAGGTCCTCGGGCGCCGCCTTGAGCTCGAGGGCCGGGCGGCCCTGCTGGCGCAAGCGCCCGCTGAGCGCCTCCAGGTGTGTCCAGTAGCTCGAGGAGCGTCGCACGAAGAGCCTCTGCCCGGCGAGATCCTCGATCGATGCGAGCTGCGGCGAGGCCGGGCCGGTCACCACGATCTCGGCGACGTTGCGGAAGAATGGCGCGCCGAAGTCCACGCGCTGCAGGCGCTCCGGGGTGACGGTGAGGATGCCGGCGGCGATGTCGCCGCGCCCCTGCACGAGCGCGGGGATGAGCTCGTCGCGCGCGGTCGGGATGAAGTGCACGTGGATGCGGATGTGCTTGCCCTTGAGCATGTACTTCGCGTTCAGCACCTCCTCGAACTTCCTGAGGAGCTCGTACTCCGCGCCGCTCTGACGGCCACGGTCGATCCAGTACTGCATGCGCGAAGGCGCCACCAGCGCGCGCACCGCGCGCCGCTCGACCATGCCGTCGAGGTCGCCGGTCCACGGCTGCGCCATCGCCTCCACCAGCGCCTCGTCGGCCCAAGCGTGGCCGAGACTGATCGCCGCTGCCAGTGCGACGAGCAGGCGTTTCATGTGCGGATCTCCTTGAGCACCGGGCGCAGGTAACCGAGGAAGGCCTCAGGGTTCTCGCTCATCGGGAAGTGGCCGAGGCCTTTCATGACCGTCATTCTGGCGCCCTTCACCCGGGCCACTACAGCCTCGGTGTCGCGCGGCGAAGCCGAGTAGTCGTACTCGCCGGTCAGGAGGTAGAGCGGGCAGGCGCTGGTGTCGATCGCGCCGATGCGGTCGCGGATATCGCCGTCCACCTGGTAGAAGAACAGATCGCCCGTGAAAACCCCCGGGCCACCCTGCATGTAGTGCCACACCGTCTCCCAGCGCTCCTTCTCCGGGCTGAGCGGCGACATGAGCCCGTAGGCCACCGCGCCGCAGGCGCGTCCGCCGTGCACCTCGGGATGGTCGAGCCACGACGCGTCGTAGTAGCGCTCCACGTACGCGCCGCTCTGCAGCCCGATCAGCGCACGCAGCTCGCGCGCGTGCTTGAGCGCGAGCTCAAGCACGATCCGCCCGCCGATCGAGCAGCCCATCACCACCGGGCGCTCGAGCCCGAGCGCGCGCACCACGCCCATAATGAGGCCCGTGTATGACGCCGTCGTCAGCCGGTAGTCTTCGTTTTGCCACCCGGCGGGCGGCGATGACTTGCCGTGCCACGGCATGTCGAACGCGATGACGCGGAAGTGCCGCGTGATCTCCGCGTCGTTCAGCACCGCGCGCCACTGGCGGCCGTCCGAGCCGGCGGTGTGCAAGCAAAGAAGAGGAATCCCCTCCCCCGCTTCCTCGAAATAGATACGGCAGTTATCGATGTGGGCATAGCGACCGACGATCGGCTCGACCTTCATGCATTCCTCGGTGCCGCGAGGACGAGCTTCACGTAGAGCAAATACGCCATCAGCACCCGTTGATCTCCCTCGAACTTCACCTCGCCGCGTCTGAGGAGCGCGAAGAGGTCATGCCACCCCGGCGCCGGGGTCTTTTGCCAGAACTTTTCCCACGATTCACGGCTTGCGCGTACCGCGAAGCGCCACGAGCGCATCGCGAACGGGCCTTTCTCGACCTTGTCAAGTCTCCCATCGCGCACCGTGAGGAGAAACTGCGTGTCTCCCACCTCGACCATGAACGTCTCGTTCATGCCGCGGCCCCAGCGCACGATCGCCGGGTTGCGGTTCACGAGCTGGCCGATACCCTCCATCATGGCAGCGGAGCTCCGA
>DATADT010000124.1:0-8332 GCA_036258355.1 Burkholderiales bacterium | reverse complement strand
GCACCGCGGCCACCGCGCCGGCACGCAGCGTCGCGCCGTCCATGATCGAGGCGTCCATCTCGATCTCGCCGTCCGTGTTGAACGACGAGCCGCGCCCGGCGTTGAAGAGGGGCGAATCTTCGAGCACGACTACCGCGGCGGCCACAGCGTTCAAACTCGATTCATTCTTTTTCAGGGTCTCGTAACCCGCGTCCAGCGCCTGTTTGAGTACCACGCGGTGGCGCGCGCCGGGCTTGTCCGAGCGCAGCACGCCCGCGCCGCCGTGGATCGCGATCACCAGGGTCATCGCTTGAGCATCGCTTCGACTTCGTCGTCGGACAGGTCGTGCCATTCCTGGTAGGCGTCCGCGACGGCGAACGACCCGCCGCCGCGAATGTTGGGGCACGCGATCTCGTCGGCGAGCTTGCGCATTGCCTCGAGCGAGCGCGAAGGCGCCGTAGGTACCGCGACGATGATGCGGCTCGCACCGAGCTTGCGCAGCGCGGCGATCGCGGTGCGCATGGTGGACCCCGCGGCGATGCCGTCGTCGACCAGAATCACAGTGGAATTCTTCAATGCGGACGGATCGACGCCGAATCTCCGGGTGCGGCGCTCGACCTTCGCCCTGGCATCGCCAACCGCCTTTTCGACCTGCGTTTTCGTCAGGGGAGAATTTTCTACTGCTTCTTCGTCCAGCCAGACGCTGCCGTCGAAGGCGACCGCGCCGAAGCCGCTTTCGGTGGTCCAGGGATAAAGGACCTTGCTGACCGGCGCGGCGTGGAGCGACAGGCCGAGCTCGCGCGCGAGCGCCGCGCCGACCGGGACGCCGCCCGCCGGGATGGCAAGAACGACGGCGTCGCTTCCCCGGTATTTCTCCAGCATTGCGGCGAGGCGCGCTCCAGCCGCGGCGCGGTCGCGGAACGCGGGTTTCAATCCAGGGTCCGCTTGTAGAAGCGCAGGCCGATGGTGATGACGACCAGCATGAATACGAGGATCGGCCAGATCTGCGGCCAGAGGTCGGCAAGCCCGCTGCCCTTGAGCATGATGCCGCGCACCAGCACCACGAAGTGGGTGAGGGGCAAGGCGGAGCCCAGCCATTGCGCCCACTCCGGCATTCCGCGGAAGGGGAACATGAACCCCGACAGCAGGATCGAGGGCAGGAAGAAGAAGAATGTCATCTGCATCGCCTGCAGCTGGTTGCGCGCGATGGACGAGAAGGTGATGCCGAGCGTCAGGTTGGCGGCGATGAACACCAGCACGACCACGTAGAGCAGGAAATAGCTTCCCTGCATCGGCACAGTGAAGAGCCACAGCGCGCAAAGGATGATCAGCGTCACCTGGATCAGTCCGATCAGGATGTAGGGCACTATCTTGCCCGTCATCACCTCGATCGGCAGCGCCGGGGTGGAGAGCAGGTTCTCGAAGGTGCCGCGCTCGCGCTCGCGCGTCATGGCGAGGCCGGTCATGAGCACCATCGTCATCGTGAGGATGGTGCCGAGCAGGCCCGGCACGATGTTGTAGGCGGTGATGCCTTCGGGGTTGTAGCGCCGGTGCACGCGCATCTCGAGCGGCGGCGGCACCGCCTTGAGCGGCTCGAGCGCGCCGCTCAGGTCGCGCTGCAGCGACGACAACGCCACCTGGTTGAGGGCCGAGACCGCGTTGCCGATCGCCTGCGGGTCGGTAGCGTCCGCCTCCACGAGCAGCACCGGGCGCTCGCCGCGCACCAGCTTGCGGTCGAAGTTCTCCGGGATAGTGACGGCGAACAGCACCTCGCCGCGCGCCAACAGCCTTTCAAGTTCATCTTCATTGAAAACAAACCGATCGATGCGGAAATAGCCGCTCGTCTGCATCGCGGCGACCAGCGTGCGCGAGTAGGGGCCGGAATCGGCGCTCAGCACCGCGGTCGGCAGCAGCTTCGGATCCGAGTTGATCGCGTAGCCGAAGAGCACGAGCTGCAGCACCGGGATGCCGATGATCATGCCGAACGTCAGCCGGTCGCGCTTGAGCTGGATGAACTCCTTCGTAATGATGCCGACCCAGCGCGACCAGGAAAGCGTCATTGGCTCTGGCCTTTCATCAGGTGGATGAACACGTCTTCGAGCCCGGCCTGGGATTTTTTCCAAGCGAACGTCGTGTCGTCGCGCAGTGGCCGGATTGCCTGCTCCAGGGCGGCCTCGTCCTCGCCGGTGACGTGCAGCGTGTTGCCGAACGCGGTGACGTGTGCGACCCCGGGCTTGCCGTGCAGCAGCGCGGCCAGTGCGGCGAGGTTAGCGCGCGGCCCGGACACTTCCCACGTTGACAGGCTCACCGCGTGCAGCACCTCGTCCGGCGTGCCGGTGATGACCAGCTTGCCATAGGCGATGTAGGCGAGGCGGTGGCAGCGCTCCGCCTCGTCCATGTAGTGCGTCGACACCAGCACCGAGATGCCGTTCGCGGCGAGGGCGTGGATCTCCTCCCAGAAGTCGCGCCGCGCCTGCGGGTCCACGCCGGCGGTCGGCTCGTCGAGGAGCAGGAGGCGCGGCCGGTGCAGCATGCAGGCGGCGAGCGCCAGGCGCTGCTTCCAGCCGCCCGAGAGCGTGCCGGCGAGCTGGTCTTGGCGTGCTTCAAGGTTCAATTCCCTCAAGGCATTGGCCACGGCCGACCTGCGCTCAGTCATGCCGTACATGCGGGCGACGAAGTCGAGGTTCTCGCGGATGGTGAGGTCTTCCCACAGGGAGAAGCGCTGCGTCATGTAGCCGACTTCGCGCTTGATCGCCGCGGAGTTGCGGATGTCGTAGCCGAGGCAGGTGCCGTGGCCCGAATCGGGCCTGAGCAGCCCGCAGATCATGCGGATCGAGGTGGTCTTGCCGCTGCCGTTCGGGCCGAGGAAGCCGTAGATCTCGCCGTGCTGCACCTCCAGCGCGAAATCCTTCACCACGTGCTTGCTTCCGAAGGACTTGTTCAGGCCGTGGACGTCGATGGCGAGAGGGGTCATTTCAGCTTCACATCTATCGGTTGCCCGGGACGAAGGTTCGCTCCCTGGAGCCGCGCCTCGACCAGAAACATGAGCTTCGCGCGCGATTCTTTGCTGAAGAGCACCGGCGGGGTGTACTCGGCCTGGTTCGAGACGTAGCTCACCTTGGCCACAACCGGCCCCGGGCAGCCGTCACAGCGGATCTCGATGTCCCTGCCGACCGAAACGGCGCTCAGAGAAGTCTCCGGCACGTAGAAGCGGGCCTTGACGTTGCCCGGCGGCAGCAGCGCCGCGACCGGCCGACCGGCCGGCACCCACTCGCCTTCGACGAAAAAGGTCTCGTGCACGAGGCCCGCCACCGGCGTCGCGACGCTCTTCTGGTCGAGGCGCCATGCCGCCTGCGCGAGCGCGGCCTTCGCCGCCTCGACCTCGCCTTCCGCCGCTTCGCGCTCGGCGTCGCGCCCGAGCGGCTGCAGCGCGTTCTTGAGCTGCGCTTCGGCTTCACGCACGCGAGCGACTTCGCGCTCGTACGTGGCGCGCGCTTCGTCGAGCCGGGTCTGGGCGATGAAGCTGCCCTTGTAAAGCTTCTCGCTCTGCTCGAGCTGCAGCGCCGCGAGCTCGCGCGCCGCGCGGGCCTGGTTGAGCTGCGCGCGCAGGGCTTCGATCTCGGGCGGGCGCTTCGGCACCTTCAGGTTCCCGAGCCGCGCCTGCGCCGTTTTCAGGCGCTCTTCCGCCTCCACGCGCCCGGCGCGCTCGGCTTCCTGCTCGAGCGCGAAGACCGCCCTGCCGGCTTCGATGCGCTCGCCGCGGCGCACGTGCAGCTTCTGCAGCTGCCCGGCGAAGGGCGAGGCGAGCAGCACGTACTCGCCTTCGATGTAGCCCTGCCAGGCGTCGTTCGGCTCGTTGCCGCAGCCCGCGAGCAGGACAACCGCGATCAGCAGCCGCTTCATGGGCGCTCCTTCGGCAGGGAGGCGATGGCCTTTTCGAGGACCGCGCGCGCTTCGGCGCGCGCGTCGTTGTCGTCGCGCGCAAGCTGCAGCACCGCGCAGCCAACGACCACCGTGTGCAGGAATGCGATGTCCTCCGGCGTGGCCTCGAGCCCGGCCGAGCGCAGGAGCGGCTCCAGGCCGCCGCGCAGCTCGCGGATGAAGCGGCGCATGCCGGGCTTGAGGGTCACATCCCGGTCGGCCGACTGCACGAGGCCAAGCATCAGCCGCACGCGGCGCTTGTCGCGCGTCGCCTTGGCGATGACCTCCGCGAGCGGCCCCGGGCGCTCGCGCGCATCGGAGCCGCCGAGCTCCTTGGCAAGCGACTGGAACGAGTGCCGCGCCACCGCCTGCAGCAAGTCGGTGATCGTCGGGAAGTAATAGGTGAGGTGGCTTTGCCGCACGCCCGCCTCCTTGCTGACGCGCGGCTGGGTGATCTGCTGCGCCCCCCCTTCGCCGAGCAATCGCAGGGCGGCTTCGAGGATGCGGGTGCGGACGTCCACGGCTTGGTAATCCTACCAAGGATTTGGTAAAACTACCAAGAGCCGCGCCAAGTCCTTGAAACGCTTACACCTCGCGCGCGTCGTAAGCCCAATGCAGGAGCGACTGGCGCTGGCGCGGGCGGCACGAAAGGTCGCGCCGGGCGCAGTGCTTTTCGATCTGCGCGAGGTGGCGCCGGATGTTACGCCAGCGGCGGATCTGGCGCGCGTCGTCAGGACCGCGCCGCCCCATGTGGTAGCGGCAGTACCACTGGAACCAGCCGCGCGGGTCGTCGGGGTGGATCCAGCCCTTCGCGCGCCACACCGAGAGCGGCTGCGAGGCGTTCACCTTGAAGAAATTGAGCTTCGGTTCGTGGCGCTCGGCGCAGAGTCTGGCGCGCTCGAACCACTCGGCCGGGAACTCCGCGCGGCAGTCGGTCATGTACTTCCCGCCGAACACGCCGATCTTCAGCATCTCGGAGGGCGTGAGCTGCGGCCTGAAATCGGGGTCGAAGTTCCGGCCTTCGGGCTCGGTGAGGAAATAGACATAGCCGCGCTGCATGCGGTCGTTCACTACGACTCGCCGTGGACGCGTCACTTCCTGGACCGGAAGCGCAACGCGCTCCACACGTCGTCGATGGCGACCTGGCGGACGGCCTGGACACCCTTCTTGAGCATGTGCTTCCACAAAACGTCGAGCTTCTTTTCCAGGTCAGAGTCCGAGATAGGCCTGGCGCACGCGGTCGTCGTGCAGGAGCTTGTCGCCAGTGCCGCTCATGACGATACGCCCGTTTTCGAGCACGTAGGCGCGGCTCGAGATCCTGAGCGAGACGGCGACGTTCTGCTCCACGAGGAGGATGGTAAGCCCGCGCTGGTTCAGCACGCGGATAGTGTGCAGCACCTCCTGGACCACGCGCGGCGCGAGCCCGAGCGAGGGCTCGTCGAACATGATGAGCTCGGGCGCGCCCATCAGGCAGCGTCCGATCGCGAGCATCTGCTGCTCGCCGCCGGACATGGTGCCGGCGAGCTGGTGGCGCCGCTCGGCGAGCTGCGGGAAGAGCGCGAGCACATCGTCCAGGCTGCGCTTCGCCGCGGCGCGGGCGCGGGGCAGCAGCGCGCCCATCTGCAGGTTTTCGAGCACCGTGAGGCTCGGGAATACCTGCCGGCCTTCGGCGACCTGGCCGATGCCTAGGTTGCAGATTTCGTGCGATTCCCGCGCCGTAATGTCTTTGTCCTGAAACAAAATCCTTCCACCACGTGGCTTTTCGATCCCGGCGATGCAGCGGATGAGCGAGGACTTGCCGGCGCCGTTCGCGCCCACGATGGCGACGATCTCGCCCTTGCCGACTTCGAGGCTCACGCTCGAGAGCGCCTGCGCGTCGCCGTAATACAGGTCCAGCGCGTCGACAGAGAGCAAGCTCATACTTCCACCTCTTCCCCGAGGTAGCACTCGAGCACTGCAGGATTGCGCACCACTTCTTCGGGCCTGCCGCGCGCGATCACCTCGCCGTGGTGGAGCACGCCGATGTGCTGCGCGAGCGCCATCACCGCGCGCATCACGTGCTCGATCAGGAGGATGGTGAGGCCATCGGCGCGGTTGATGTCGCGGAACACCTGCACCATCTGGTCGGTCTCGGTCGGACGCAGGCCCGCCATCACTTCGTCGAGCAGGAGCAGCCGCGGCCGCGTGGCGAGCGCGCGCGCGACCTCCAGGCGCTTGCGGTCGGGGAGGGTGAGGGAAGACGCCGGCAAAGCCGCTTTGGTTTCCAGGTTGAGCTTCCCCAGTATCGAGCGTGCGAACGCTCGCGCGCTGGAAACGCTGCGTTCCCGGTGAAGCGCGCCGACGATCACGTTGTCGAGCACCGAGAGGCCGGCGAAGGGCTTGACGAGCTGGAAGGTGCGGCCGATCCCGGCCGCGCACACCTGGTCGGGACGCAAGCCGTCAATGCGCTTGCCTTCGAAGAGGATTTCACCGGTATCCGGCGCGTACACGCCGGCCACCATGTTGAAAATCGTGGTCTTGCCCGCGCCGTTCGGCCCGATCAGTGCGTTGACGCTTCCCTGCGGAACCTCGAACGACGCTTCGCGCACCGCGCGCAGCCCACGGAAGGATTTTGAAATGTTCCGCACTTCAAGCATGGATCTTCAGTTTCCTCGCTACGGTGGGCCATATTCCGTGCGGAAGGAACATCACCACCACGAGCAGCACGATGCCGTAGAACACCTGCTTGATGCCGGGGACTTCCCAGCCGAGCGCGGCGAGGAGCTCGGTGATGCCGTCGGAAAGGAGCGTGAGCACCGCGGCGCCGAGGATGGGGCCGAAGAGCGTCCCGATTCCGCCGATCACCGGCCCGAGGATGATCTCGATCGAGCGGCTGATGTGGAAGATCTGCTCGGGAAAGAGGTTGTTGTAGTAGAAGGCGAAGAACACGCCCGAGATCGAGGTCATCGCCGCCGAGATGGCGACCGCCGCCATCTTCCAGCGGAAGGTATTGATGCCGAGCGCCTGCGCCGCTTCCTCGTTCTCGCGAATGGCCTGCCAGTAATAACCTGCTCTCGATCTCAGGAGAAAGAAGCAAAGGACAAACGCGCCGGCGGTGAGCGCAAGCATCGTGTAGTAGTACATGAGCGGCGGGCCGCGGAAGTTCGCGAGGTCCCAGACGTCGCGCTGCGCGACCCGCAGGAACATGCCCCCGGGGCCGCCGAGCCAGTCGAGATGGTCGAAGCCGATGCGGGTGAATTCGGCGAAGGCGATGGTCAGGAGCGCGAAGTAAACGCCCGAGATGCCGAAGCGGAAGGCGAGGAAGCCGATCACCAGGCCGAGCGCCACACAGAGCAGCATCGCGACCCATAGGCCGGCCCACGGGCCTATGCCGTAGTGGAAGAAGAGCGCGCCGGCGGCGTAGGCGCCTACACCAACGTAGAGCGAGTGGCCGAGCGACAGCTGTCCGGCGAATCCCATCATCACGTTCCATGCCTGGCCGGTATAGGCAAAGTACAGGATGAGCGTGGCGACCGAGAGCGCATAGGAGCCGGCGAGCGCGGGAAGCAGAACGAGGAGCAGGGCCAGGGCCGCGAGCCCGATGCCTGCCCGGCTCATTGTTTCCTTCCGAGCAGGCCTTGCGGCCGCAGGAGGAGCACGAGGATCAGCAGGCCGAAGCTGAACATGCTCTTCGCCGACGGCACGATGAAAAGACCCGCGAGCGCCTCCGAGAGGCCGATCAGCAGGCCGCCGAGCAGCGCGCCGGTCATCGATCCGAGGCCGCCCACGATGACGATGACGAAGGCGAGGAGGGTGTAGTAGGGGCCGAGCGGCGGGGTCACATCGACGAGGAGCACCATCGCGCAGCCCGCGACCGCTACGCATGCCGAGCCGAGCCCGAAGGTGAGCGCGTAGTATTTTCGGACGTTCAGGCCCACGACCTTGGCGCCGAGGTAATTGTCGGCGCACGCGCGGATCGCCTTGCCGGTCAGCGTGAACCTGAAAAAGGCGAACAGCGCGGCGGCGGCGGCCACGGCCAGAAGCGCGGCATACAGGCGCGCCTTGTCGACGAGAACGCGGCCGATCTCGAACGACTCGAGCTGGTAGTCGACCTGCACGTTGCGTGCGTCGGGCCCGAAGATCATGAGCAGCGCGTTCACCAGGATGATCGCCACCGCCACCAGCAGCATGAACTGTGAATGCTCGGGCCGCGTGATGAAGGGATTGATCAGCCCCGCCTGCAGCGCGTAACCGAACACGAAGAACGCCGCCGCGGCCGGCAGCACGGCGAGGAACGGATCGAGCTGGAACGCCGCGAACAGCACCGTGGCGGCGTACATCGCAATCGTCATCATCTCGCCGTGGGCGAAGTTGACCACGCGCACCACGCCGAAGATCACCGACAGCCCGAGCGCCATCAGGCCGTACACCAGGCCGGTCAGGACGCCGGCGA
>DATADT010000123.1:0-28921 GCA_036258355.1 Burkholderiales bacterium | reverse complement strand
GGCATCGCGCAGCAGCGCCCCAACCTCGGCGATGCCGGCGCGATCCATCACCCGCCCCGCCTGCGAGGTCTTGAGGGCAAGGCGCTCGTCGCGCGGGTCGAACACCGAAAGCCTGAGCGGCGCATCCTGCCAGGTCAGCGTCAGCACGCCCATGGCATGTGCGCGGTCCCCGGAGAAGCGCCGTCCCTCGTGAGTTGCGTATGGGATACGCCGCTCGAGCAGGAAGATTTCCACCTCTTTCGCGCTCTCCGGGAAAAGCTGCAGCTCGATCTCGGCGTATGGCCCGGCGGTTCCCTTTAGGACCGGCCCGGTTAGATAAGGGCTGAAGCGCTCCAAGGCGTGCATGGCGTCGAGCGCGATGCGGCGTAGCTCGGCAATGCGCTGGGAGTGTTCTTCCGCCTGGTAGAGCGCGCGATAAGCGCGCAGTTCGGCCTCGACCTCGTCGTTTGCCGGCAACGCCTCGGTCTCGGCGGCGCCGAGCTGACGCGCGGCCTTGCGCTTGGCGAGCGCGAAGTCATCGATGCCGTCCTCGGCCATGATGCGCGCGGCGGCCGCGGCAATGCGCGTGCGCATTGCCTGGCTTCGCGCTCGCATCGCGGTCTGCCGAATACCCTTGCGACCCACGCCTGCGATTCAATCATAGAATCTCGACCCTTCATGGCTGCGCATCTCCATATCCTCGGCATATGCGGCACCTTCATGGGCGGGATTGCCGCCATCGCCAAGGCCGCCGGCTACGGCGTGACTGGCTGCGACGCCAATGTGTATCCACCGATGAGCGATCAGCTGCGCGCGCTCGGCATCGAGCTCACGGAGGGATTCAGCGCCGAGCAACTCAAGCTGCGTCCGGATGTATGGGTGATCGGCAACGTCGTCACGCGCGGCAATCCACTCATGGAGGCGATACTGGATGCCGGAGAGCGCTACGTCTCCGGGCCGCAGTGGTTCGCCGACGAGGTCCTTCTGGGAAAGCATGTGCTCGCTGTCGCGGGAACGCACGGCAAGACGACGGTATCGGCGATGCTCGCCTGGATTCTGGACCGCTCCGGACGTGCACCGGGGTTCCTTATAGGCGGGGTGCCGAACGACTTCCCGGTTTCGGCCCGCCTCACCTCATCCCAGCTCTTCGTGATCGAGGCGGACGAGTACGACACCGCGTTTTTCGATAAGCGATCGAAGTTCGTCCATTACCGCCCACGAACCGCGGTTTTGAACAATATCGAGTTCGATCATGCCGACATCTTCGATGATTTAGCTGCGATCGAGCGCCAATTTCACCACTTCGTACGTACCGTACCGCGTTCAGGGAGAATCATTGCCAACGGCGTGGATGATAGTGTGAAGCGAGTGCTCACCTTAGGTTGCTGGACAGTCGTTGAGGCATTCGGAGTGCCCGACGGCTGGCAGGCGGGCGAGGCGGACTCGGAGGGTTCCTTCGAGGTGGGATTCGCGGGCCGAGCGCTTGGCCGGGTGCGGTGGTCGCTCCTTGGGGCGCATAACAGAATGAACGCACTGGCCGCGCTCGCCGCTGCGCGCCACGTCGGGGTCGAGCCGGCGGAGGCAATGGAAGCGCTTGGCTCCTTTGGCGGCGTGCGCCGCCGCATGCAAGTCCGCGGGCAGGCGAGGGGAATTACGGTCTACGACGATTTTGCCCACCATCCGACGGCCATCCGCACGACCCTGGAAGGGCTCAGGCACCGGGTCGGCAAGGCGCGCATCTTGGCCGTGCTCGAGCCGCGCTCGAACACGATGCGCCGCGGCGTGATGAAAGACCTGCTCCCGCCGAGCCTCGCGCAGGCCGACCGGGTCTACATCTACAGCTCGGGTCTCGGCTGGGACGCGCGCTCGCTTTTTGCATTGCTCGGGCCGCGCGCGCGCTGCGAGGAGGACCTCGAGTCGCTCATTAGCGCGGTCGCCGCGGAGGCGAGGGCAGGAGACCACGTGGTCATCATGTCCAACAGCGGATTCGGCGGAATTCACGAGAAATTGCTTGGTCGTCTATCTGCACGGGTTTAACTCGTCACCGCAGTCGCACAAGGCGCAGGTTTTGCAGCGCTACATGGCCGAGCGCGGCCTCGCCCGCGAATACGCCTGTCCCGCCCTGCCGCCGCTCGCACGAGACGCGATCAAGGTCATCGAGCCGTTGACTCGGAGGAATCCGTGCTTTATCGGCTCGTCGCTCGGTGGTTTCTATGCGACCTACCTGGCGGAGAAGCACGGGCTCAAAGCGGTGCTGATCAACCCGGCGATCGATCCGCACGTCGGCCTGCGCGGCTATCTCGGCCCTCAGAGGAACCTGCACACCGGCGAGCCGTACGAGCTCACCGAGACCCACCTTCGCGACTGGGAAGCGCTTTACGCGCAGGGCATCACGCCGGGCCGTTACCTGCTGATCGTCGAAACGGGCGACGAGGTGCTCGACTACCGGCGGGCGGTCGAGCGCTACGCGGGGGCGAATCAGGTCGTGATCCCCGGCGGGGACCACAGCCTGCAGAGCTTCCCGCAACATCTCGCGCGCATACTCGAGTTTTCACGTGCACCTTCTTTATGAAGAAGATGGTGAGCTGAAGGCGGGCACCGTGCTCGAGCGCTCGCCGGCGTCGTTCCAGGTCGAGAGTCCGCACGGCCGCCGCTCGAAGATCAAGGCCGCCAATGTGCTGCTCTCGTTCGAGCGGCCGGCGCCCGCCCAGCTCCTCGGCGAGGCGGAAAGCTTCTCCCAGGGGCTCGAGACTCATTTCTTGTGGGAATGCAGCGGCACGCGGGAGTTCGGCTTCGAGGAGCTCGCGCGCGAGTATGTTGGGCGCGAGCCCACGCCGGCCGAAGCAGCGGGAGTGCTGATGAAGCTGCATTCCGCACCGATGTACTTCTATCGGCGGGGCAGGGGCCGGTTCCAGCCCGCACCCGAGGCGACGCTCAAGCTCGCGCTCGCCGCAGTGGAGAAGAAAAAGCGCGTGCAGGAGCAGGTGGTCGCGTGGGCGGACCGGCTCGCGAGCGGCGAATGTCCCGCCGAGGTCGCGGCGCTGAAGGACGAGCTCCTCTACGCGCCCGATCGCAACAAGCCCGAAACCCGGGCGCTGGAGCAGGCATGCGCGAAGACGGGTCTTTCGCCAGCCCGGCTTTTCGAGCGCTGCGGCGTCCTTCGCGACAGCCATGAGTACCATTTGAAGCGCTTTTTGCACGAGTTTTTCCCGCGCGGCACGGCTTTTCCGCCGCACGAGGTGCCGCGGCCGGACGAGGAGCTGCCGCGCGCGGCGCTCGAGGCGTTCAGCCTCGACGACATCGGCACCACCGAGATCGACGACGCTTTCTCGGTGCAGCGCATGGCGGGCGCAGTGCGCCTCGGTATCCATATCGCCGCGCCCGCGCTCGGCTTCGCACCGGGTTCGGCGCTCGACGCGATTGCGCGCGAGCGGCTCTCGACCGCGTACATGCCGGGACGCAAATTCACCATGCTCCCCGAGGACGTGATCGAGGCGTTTTCGCTTGACCACGGCGGTGAGCTGCCCGCGGTATCGCTCTACGTGGATCTGGACGAGAGCTTCGCGGTGCGCGCTCGCCACACTCGCCTGGAGCGGGTGCCAGTGGTCGCCAATCTGCGGCACGCCGAGTACGACGTCCTCAACGATGCTTTTGAAAGAGGGGAAACCAAGGGGCTTGCGTTCGAAAAAGAGTTGAAGACGCTTTGGCGCGCTGCGATCGCGCTGGAGGCGCGCCGCGGGCGGCCGAGCGCCGGCGCCGCGATGCTGGACTACACCTTCTACGTGGAGAACAACCGCGTGCGCATCGTGCCGCGCAAGCGCGGCTCGCCGCTTGACAAGCTGGTGGCGGAGATGATGATCCTAGTCAACTCCACCTGGGGGGAGCTACTCGCTGAGCGCGACGTCGCCGCTATTTACCGCGTGCAATCGACCGGAAAAGTGCGCTTCGGCGTACATCCCGAGCCGCACGAAGGTCTCGGGCTCGCGTGCTACGCCTGGATGAGCTCGCCGCTGCGCCGCTACGTCGACCTGGTGAACCAGTGGCAGCTCGCGGCGGCGCTCGCCGGCCGCAGGCCGCCCTTTGCGCGGAACTCCGAAGCGCTGCTCGCGGCCCTGCGTGCATTCGAGGTTACCGCCGCGCGCTACGACGAGCACCAGCGGACAATGGAGACCTACTGGAGCCTGCGCTGGCTTCTCCAGGAAGGGCTAACGCAACTCGAGGCAGTGGTGCTGCGTGAGAATCTGGTTCGCGTCCAAGGCTTGCCGCTGGTCGCGCGTGTAAGCGCGGCGCCCACCCTCGAGCCGGGCAGGCTGGTGCGCGTGGAAGTGACCGGGGTGGATCTGCTGGAGCGCACGCTCGCCTGCAATTACCGCGAAACGTTAGCCAAAGTGCAGGATGCAACTGAGGAGGCTGGCCAAAAAGCCTAGACTATGAAAGGCTTGTGGGGCTGACGTGAGAATGCACTTGATATTGCCGAAGCAGGACCGGATGCTTGGCGCGGCGCTCGGGCTTTCGCTCGCGCTTCATGCGGCGCTGCTCTCGGTGCATTTCAAGGTGCCGCAAGGTTTGCTCTGGAAGCAGGAAAGCGCGCCGCTCGAGGTGGTGCTGGTCAACGCGAAGAGCAAGGACCGCCCCGCCAAAGCGGACGTGCTGGCGCAGGCGAACCTCGACCGCGGCGGGACCGTGGAGCAGAAACGGCGGGCAAAGACGCCATTACCGGTCACGGAGCCGCGCAAGCCTGGCAAGGATCTCGCTGACGCACAGCGCCGCCAGCGCAGCCTCGAGGCGCGCCAGCAGGAGCTCCTCGCGCAGGCGCGCGCAGCCCAGGCCGCTGTCCCCGCCGCGCCGGCGCGCGAGCAGGGGCTGGAGGAGCCCGGCGCTCAGCCGAGCGGCCGCGACCTCGCCGACCTCGCGCTCGCCGCAATGCGGCTTCAGGCGCAGATCGATCGGCAGATCGAGCAATACCAGAAACGACCGCGCAAGCAGTTCATCGGTGCAAACGCCGCCGAGTACCGTTTTGCGCAGTACGAGGAGGAATGGCGGGTCAAGATCGAGCGCGTCGGCACGCTCAACTACCCGGCCGAGGCGCGCGGCAAGCTCTACGGCAACCTGCGCCTCACGGTCGCGATCCGGCCCGATGGCAGCGTGGAATCCATCGAGCTCGACCGCTCTTCCGGCCTGAAGGTGCTCGACGCCGCGGCTTTCAAGATCGTGCGCATGGCGACGCCGTTCGCTGCCTTTCCGCCCGACATCCGGCGCGACACCGACCTCTTGGTCATCACCCGAACTTGGTTCTTCGGCCAGGGCGACAAGATCTGGACTGAGTAGCAAGATGAGCGACCGGTACGCGGTCATCGGCAACCCGGTCGCGCATTCCAAATCCCCCGAGATCCACGCCGAGTTTGCGCGCGCGACCGGTCAGGACATCGACTACGGCCGCATCGAGGCGCCGCTGGACGCTTTTGCCCGCGAGGTCGCGCGCTTTAGCGCCGCCGGCGGCAAGGGGCTCAACGTCACGCTGCCGTTCAAGCACGCGGCCTACCGGCTCTGTGCCAGCCTGAGCGAGCGGGCGCGGCAAGCGCAGGCGGTGAACACTATGCGCTTTGCCGATTCGTTCGGCGACAACACCGACGGCGTCGGCCTGGTGCGCGACATTACGCAGAATCTGCATTACGAGTTGAGGAATCGAAGCATCCTTCTCCTGGGCGCGGGCGGGGCGGCGCAGGGCGTACTCGGCGCGCTGCTGGAGGCGGGGGCGGCTCGGCTCGCCGTGGCGAACCGGACGTTGCCGAAGGCCGAGGCGCTCGCCGAGCGCTTCCCCGGCATTTCGGCCTGCGGCTACGAGGCGCTCGCGGACGAGCGCTTCGACATCGTGATCAACGCCACTTCAGCGGGCCTCGCCGGAGTGGGGCCTGCGCTGCCGGAAGGCCTCCTTGGCAAAACGGTCCTCGCCTACGACATGGTATACGGGCGCGATACGCCGTTCCTTGCCGCGGCGCGCAAGGCGGGCGCGCGCGCCTGCGACGGCCTCGGGATGCTCGTCGAGCAAGCCGCGGAATCCTTTTTTATCTGGCGCGGGGTGCGCGCCGCCACGCGCCCGGTGCTATCGAAGCTGCGTGGCTCGTAGGCGGGTTCGCTTCCTGGTCGTGGCGTGGAAAGCGTTTTGCTACACGCTGGGAACGCTGGTCCTAGTCGTGGTCGCGATCCAGCTCTGGTTCCTCGGGCACCTCGTCTACTGGTCGTACGCCAATCCGTCGTCGAGCGCTTTCATGGACCGCTACATGGAAAAGCCGGGCGCGCGGCTGCGCCACACCTGGGTTCCCTACAGCCGCATCTCAGAGCATCTCAAGCGCGCCGTGGTGGCCGCCGAGGACGCGAAGTTCCTCGACCACGAGGGATTCGACTGGGAGGCGATCCAGGAAGCCATGCGCAAGAACGAAAAGCGCGGCAGGGTGGTCGCGGGCGCCTCGACCATCAGCCAGCAGCTCGCGAAGAATCTCTTCCTCTCCGGCGACCGCTCGTGGCTGCGCAAGGCGCAGGAAGCGGCGATTACCTGGATGATGGAGCGAACGCTCTCCAAGCGCCGCATCCTCGAGATCTACCTGAACATCGCGGAGTGGGGCGAGGGCATCTTCGGTGTCGAAGCAGCGGCGCGCCACCATTTCGGCGTGCCCGCCTCGGCGCTCAGCGTCGAGCAGTCCGCGTGGCTCGCGGCCATCCTGCCGAGCCCCCGGCGCTACGACCGCGGCCGCGAAACCCCGTATATCGCCGGTCGCATGGCCATCATCTCGTCGCGCATGGCGGCGGCACAAATACCGTGACATCTGCCGTGAACGAGGCGCCTGCGCGGCTCGAGGTCGAGGACCTGCAGCACAACCTGCGCGAGGTGCAGGCGCTGCTGCAGAAGCAGAAGGTGGTCGAAAGCCTGGTCGGGCGCCAGGAAATGCCGAAGCACGACCTGGTCGAGAAGCTGGTGCATAAGCAGCACCTCGCCGAGCTGCGCGCCAAGCTAGAGAGGCTGCATCCCGCGGACATCGCCTACATCCTTGAGGCACTGCCTCTGGAGGAGCGCCTCGCGGTGTGGGATCTCGTTAAGGCCGACCGCGACGGTGAGATCCTGGTCGAGGTTTCGGATGCGGTGCGCGAATCGCTCATCGAGGCGATGGATTCGCGCGAGCTGGTCGCCGCCGCCGAGACCCTCGAGGCCGACGAGCTTGCCGACATTGCGCCCGACCTGCCGCAAAGCGTCATGGCGGAGGTGGTGCAGGCACTACCCGCCGAGGAGCGCGAGCGGCTGCGCGCGGCGCTCTCCTTTCCCGAGGGCACGGTCGGCGCGCTCATGGACTTCGCGCATGTGGCAGTGCGCGAGGACGTCACGCTGGAAGCGGTGACGCGCTATCTCCGCCGCCTGGACGAGCTGCCCGACCATACGGACCCGCTCTTCGTGGTCGACCGCGACCAGGTGCTGAAAGGCACGCTGCCGCTCGCGCGGCTCATCGTCTCCGACCTCGAGCGCGAGGTGAGACAGGTCATGGTCGCCGAACGCGTGAAGCTCTACGCGCACGATCGCGCCGAGGACGCGGCGAGTGCCTTCGAGCGCTACGACCTCGTTTCGGCGCCGGTGGTCGACGCGAGCGAGCGGCTGATCGGCAGGCTGACGGTGGACGCGGTGGTCGACTACATCCGCGAGCGAAGCGCGGAGTCACAGCTCGCCGAGGCTGGCCTGCGGCAGGAGGAGGACGTCTTCGCGCCGGTGCTCGACAGCTTCAAAAACCGCTGGGCGTGGCTCGCGATCAACCTGGTCACCGCGTTCATCGCCTCGCGCGTCATCGGGGCGTTCGAGCATTCCATCGCCGAGCTCGTAGCGCTCGCGGCCCTCATGCCGATCGTCGCGGGTATCGGCGGCAACTCGGGCAACCAGACGGGCACCATGATCGTGCGCGCGCTCGCCCTGGGCCAGATCCAGGGTACCTATTGGAGGAAGCTCCTGGCGAAGGAACTGCGTGTCGCGCTCCTCAACGGCGTGGTGTGGGGGACGCTTCTCGGCGCGATCGCTTACGCGTTTTACGACAACGTCGCGCTGGGCGGAGTGCTCGCGCTCGCCATGATGCTGAATCTGCTGCTCGCCGCGCTCGTGGGAGTGGCAGTCCCGTGGGTGCGCGCGCGCTTCGGGCGGGACCCGGCGGCGGGCTCCTCGGTGCTCATCACCGGCTGCACCGACTCGGGCGGGTTCTTCATTTTCCTGGGACTAGCCACGCTCTTCCTTGTTTGAGCGCGTAGTCGAAGAGTGCCACGCGCTGCGCGAACACCTCGCCGAAGTGGCTCGACGCGTCCGCCGGCGGAAGCTTCAGCCACGCATCCGCTTCGCCCGACTCCACGACGAGCCGCATGCCCTGCTTGCGAGCGAGGTGCATCATCGCCGCGTTCTCCGTCAGGCAGTGCATGAATAACGCGCGCACGCCCCAGTTTCGGGCACGCAGATGCGCTCGCGCGAGAAGCGCGCCGCCGATTCCGCGTCCGCGATTCCCGGGCAGCACCGACACGCCGAGCTCGGCGTGACCGTTGCCGCGTGCGACGTGCGCGGCTGCGATGAGCGAGAGCGAATCGTCATAGACGCCGAATACTGCATCGCGCTCGAAATCGATGCGCTCGACGTACGCGCGCACCGATTCGTCGTTCAGCGGCGCACCAAATCGAAGCCTGCGGTCGTCTCCGCCGAGTGCCAGGAAATGCGGCTCGAGCGCCGCACGCTCAAGCCTGGAGAGCTCCCTTATTGGAATGTTCATTATGGCGTACCGTTAGACCGCGCCGATCACGCAAGGTTTACGCCAGTTCTGCTAAGAAAGTTTGGCGAATGCCGCTCGGGCGGCCGCGAGCGTGGCTTCGATCTCGCTCGCACCGTGCGCCGCCGAGACGAAGCCTGCCTCGTACGCCGAGGGCGCTAGGTACACGCGGCGCGCCAGCATCTCGTGAAAGAAGCGGTTGAAGCGCTCGCGGTCGCATTGCATCACTTCGGCGAAGCTCGTCGGCGGCGCCGCACGGAAGTAAACGCCGAACATGCTGCCGATCGATTGCGCAGAGAAGGGCGCCTTGGCTTTTCGCGCTTCGGCGCACAGGCCTTCGACCAGGGCCCGGGTAGTCGATTCCACTTTTTCGTGAAACCCCTCTTGCGTGACAAGCTTCACGGTGGCGAGACCCGCCGCCACCGCGATCGGGTTGCCCGAAAGAGTCCCCGCCTGATAGACGGGACCGAGCGGAGCGATTTTCTCCATGATGTCGCGCCGGCCGCCGACCGCGGCGAGCGGCAGGCCGCCGCCGATCACCTTGCCGAGCGTGGTGAGATCCGGGCGGATGCCGAAGCGCTGCTGCGCACCGCCGGGAGCGACGCGGAAGCCCGTCATTACTTCGTCGAAGATAAGCACCGCTCCGTGTTGCGTGCACGCTTCGCGCAGTGCCTCGAGGAACCCGGGCGCGGGAAGCACCAGGTTCATGTTGCCTGCGACCGGCTCGACGATCGCCGCCGCGATTTCCTTGCCTTTTTCTGCAAAGAGGTTCTTGACCTGCGCTACGTCGTTGTAGTCAAGCACTACGGTCTGCGCCGCGACCTGTGCCGGCACGCCGGCGGAGCTCGGGTTGCCGAAGGTGAGGGCGCCCGAGCCAGCCTTGACGAGAAGCGCGTCGGCGTGGCCGTGATAGCAGCCCTCGAACTTAACGATCAGGCTTCGGCCGGTGAAGCCGCGCGCGAGCCTGAGTGCGGTCATGGTGGCTTCGGTTCCGGACGATACAAGCCGCACCAGCTCGAGCGAGGCTATTTGGCGGCACAGAAGCTCGGCCAGCTCGATCTCGGCCTCGGTCGGCGCGCCGAACGAGAGCGCACGAGAGGCCGCTTCCTGCACCGCCTCCACGACCGCCGGATGCCCGTGGCCGGCGAGCATCGGTCCCCACGAGCCGACGTAGTCGATGTAGCGCTCGCCGTCGGCATCCCATAAATAGGCGCCGGCGGCGCGCTCGAAGAATAGCGGCGTGCCGCCCACGGCCCGGAACGCCCGAACTGGCGAGTTGACGCCGCCGGGGATGCGCGCCTGCGCGCGCTCGAAAAGGTCTTTGCTTCTTTTCATGAGAAGAGCTTGCGGTATTGAGCAGCACGGGCGCCGATGTCTGGCGCGTCGAAGACGTCGGTGATCACGGCAAGGAGGCTCGCACCGGCCGCAATCACCGCCGGCGCGTTCTCGAGCGTGATCCCGCCGATCGCGCAAAGCGGCACGCCGAGGTCATGGCGGAAAAGCGATAGCGGGGCCCGTCTTGCGTCGGGTTTGGTGGGGGAGGGAAAAACGCTCCCGAAGGCGACGTAATCGGCGCCCAGCCGCACTGCGGCGCGGGCGCGTTCAAGGCTGTCATAGCAGGAGGCGCCCAGGATCTTTCCCGCGAGCTTCGATCGCGCAGCGGCAAGGTCGCCGTCATCCTTGCCGATATGCACGCCGTTCGCGCCCACCGCGAGGGCAATCTCGACGTCGTCGTTCACGATAAGCGGCACGCCGTAGCCTCGCGCGAGCGGGGCGAGCTCCTTCGCCTGCAGCAGGCGCTTGTCCTTGGACATCGATTTGTTGCGGTACTGCAGCATCGCGACTCCCGTCTTGAGCGCCTGCTCGACCTTACGCAGCAGCGCATCCGTGTCCGCGGTGTCCGGAGTGATCGGATAGAGGCCACGTATCATCGTACGAAAAAACGGTTGGGCAGCCACTGTCCGGCCCCGCTGCGAAATCCGGCGGCGAGCGCGCGCCAGGTAAATTCCTGCGCCTCGCGCACCGCCTCGGGCACGGGGTGGCGCTTGGCGAGCTGCGCGGCGATCGCTGAGGCGAGCGTGCAGCCGGAGCCGTGGTAGCTGCCGTCGAGCCGCCGCCAGCGGTCCTCGCGCACCAGGCCGCTCGCGTCGTAGAGCTTGTTGCTCACTTCCGCGCTCGGCGCGTGTGTTCCGGTGACAAGCACGTAGCGGCAGCCGAGCTCGAGGAGGTGCTGGGTTCCGCCAAGCCGCTCGGCCTCCAGCGTGTTCGGGGTGACGACGGTGGCACGCGGTATGAGCGATTGCAGCAACGCCGCCAGAACAGCCTGGCTCGCCAGTTCGTCACCGCGGCCCGATGCGAGCACCGGGTCGAGCACGAGCGGCACGTCCGCGTGCGCGGCGGCGACTTCGGCGACGGCCCGCACGTTGTCTGCGGACGCCAGAACGCCGACCTTGAATGCCGCCACCTTGCTTTCGGCGAGGACGCGGCGCGCCTGGCGCGTCACGAGCTGCGCGGCAACCGCTTCGAGCTGCTCCACGCCGCTCGTGTCCTGCACGGTGAGCCCGGTGAGCACCGACAGTGGATGGCAGCCGAGCGCGGCGAGGGTGAGCACATCGGCTTGCAGCCCGGCGCCGCCGGTCGGATCGGATGCCGCGAACGTCAGAACTATAGGAGGCATGGGTTAATATCCGCCTCGATTTTATGAGTACCGAAAGCCAAGTGCAGTTCAAGACGTGGATGTGCCTGATCTGCGGTTTCGTATACGACGAAGCGGCGGGATTGCCCGACGAGGGGATCGCGCCGGGCACGCGCTGGGAAGACGTGCCCATGAACTGGACCTGTCCCGAGTGCGGCGCGCGCAAGGAAGATTTCGAAATGGTCGAGCTCTGAGCCCCAAACTTTCGGCTCGCGCCGCGCTCTAAGGCCTTTGACAGTAAAATAAGCGGTGGGCGGATGTCCTCGATCAACCTGACGCATCACTTCCTGATCGCCATGCCCAACATGGCCGATCCGTATTTCTCCAGGACGCTCACCTATATCTGCGAGCACAACGACCAGGGGGCGCTCGGCCTGGTCGTGAACCGGCCGATCGACATGACGCTGCAGGCGCTCTTCGAGCGCCTTTCGCTCACGCTGCGCGACGCCAACCGCAAGGACGCGCCGATCTACTTCGGCGGACCGGTGCAGACCGACCGCGGCTTCGTGCTGCACGCGCCTGCGGGCAACTGGCAGGCGACGCTGCGCGTGCGTGATGTGATCGGGCTTACCACGTCCAAGGATATCCTGGAGGCGGTGGGGCGCGGGGAGGGTCCGGCGCGCATGCTGGTGACGCTGGGCTACGCCGGCTGGTCGCCCGGTCAGCTCGAGCACGAGCTTTCCCAGAACGCCTGGCTTACCGTGGAAGCGCGCGACGCGATCATCTTCGACACCCCGGCGGAAGAGCGCCTGCCGGCGGCGATGGAGCTCCTCGGCCTCGACTACGCGAGGCTGCAGGACGCGGCTGGGCATGCCTGAGCGGGCCGAGCGTCCCGCGCGAGCCAACTCTACTGTCCTCGCCTTCGACTTCGGGCTTAAGCGTATTGGAGTGGCGGTGGGTGAGCCGGAGCTCGGCACGGCGCATCCGTTGCCGCCGGTTTCGGATTTCTCGCAGATTCAGAAGCTGGTGGACGAGTGGAAGCCGGCAAGCCTGGTCGTCGGACGTCCGACCTCGACCAGAGGCGAACCGCACAAGATGACGCGCCAGGCCGAGGATTTCGCGCGGCGCCTCGAGCGGCGCTTCAAGCTCCCCGTGGCGCGCGTGGACGAGCGATATACCTCGGTGGAGGCCGAGCAGCGTTTGCGTGGCGTGAGGAGAAAGGCTATCGATTCGGTCGCTGCGCAGCTCATCCTGGAGCAGTATTTTGGCGAAGCTGCTTGATGAAATTACCTGAGGCCGAAAAGCTGTGCGAGCAGCTCGCGGCCGAGCTCAGGCCGCGCATCGGGCCGAAGACCGCGATGGTGGGCCTCTACACCGGCGGCGCGTGGCTCGCCGAGCGACTTCACAAGATGCTGCAGATAAGAAGCCCGCTCGGCTTGATGGACATCGCGTTCTACCGCGACGACTATGCGGCGCGCGGCCTGAAGCACGACCCCAAGCGCACCAAGATCCCGTTCGACGTCAATGGCTGCGAGCTCCTGATGGTCGACGACGTGCTCTACAGCGGGCGCACGGTGCGCGCGGCGATGAACGAGATTTTCGACTACGGCCGTCCGGAGAGCATCGCGCTCGTCGTGCTGGTCGACCGCGGCGGCCGCCAGTTGCCGATCTGCGCGCAGCACGTCGGCGCGCGGGTCGAAGTGCCGGCCGGGATG
Organism: Burkholderiales bacterium; assembly: GCA_036258355.1. Classification (GTDB taxonomy): domain Bacteria; phylum Pseudomonadota; class Gammaproteobacteria; order Burkholderiales; family SG8-39; genus SCGC-AG-212-J23. The sequence continues at coordinate 15,809 of DATADT010000123.1, read as the reverse complement.
CGCCTCACCCTCAGGCGCGATGAGAGCGGAAAGCTCGCGCTCGCCCTGGAACCCCAGCGTGCAGCGTAATCCCCAGCTCAACGACAAAGGCGAGCTGCAGCATCTGCTTTCGACCGAGGGGCTGCCGCGCGAGATCCTGCTGCAGATCTTGGATACCGCCGAGTCCTTCGTCGGCGTCACCGAGCGCGAGGTGAAAAAGGTGCCGCTCCTGCGCGGCAAGAGCGTGTTCAACCTCTTCTTCGAGCCTTCGACGCGTACCCGCACCACGTTCGAGATCGCCGCGAAGCGGCTCTCGGCCGACGTCATCAACCTGAACATCACGGTCTCCTCGGCGACCAAGGGCGAGTCGCTGCTCGACACCGTGGCCAACCTCTCCGCGATGCATGCCGACATCTTCATCGTGCGCCACGAATTCTCGGGCGCGCCGTTCCTGATCGCGCGCCACGTCAAGCCCCACGAGCACGTAATCAACGCGGGCGATGGGCGCCACGCGCATCCGACGCAGGGCCTGCTCGATCTCTTCACCATCCGTCACTACAAGAAGGACTTCACGCCCCTCACGGTCGCGATCGTGGGCGACATCCTGCATTCGCGCGTAGCGCGCTCGCTCATCCACGGGCTGACGACCCTCGGAGTTCCCGAGGTGCGTGTGATCGGTCCGCAGACGCTGCTCCCCGCCGGCGTGGAGGCGCTCGGCGTGCGCGTGTTCCACGACATGCGCGCCGGGCTCAAGGACTGCGACGTGGTGGTCATGCTGCGCCTGCAGAACGAGCGCATGCGCGGGGCGCTGCTCCCCTCGGCGCAGGAGTACTTCAAGCACTATGGGCTGACCGCCGACAAGCTCGCGCTGGCGCGCCGCGACGCCATCGTGATGCACCCCGGGCCGATGAACCGCGGCGTCGAGATCGACTCGACGGTGGCCGACGGCCCGCACTCCGTGATCCTGCCCCAGGTCACGTTCGGCATCGCGGTGCGCATGGCGGTGATGAGCATCGTGGCGGGGAACTAGGAACACGCCACGATGCGCCTTCACATCAGGAATGGCCGTATCGTCGACCCGGCGAGCGGAAAAGACGGCAGCGGAGATCTTTTCGTCGTCGACGGCAAGCTCTCCACCGAGGGCGGCAAAGCCGATCGCGTCGTAGATGCCAGAGGCCTCGTGGTTGCGCCGGGCTTCATCGACCTTTCGGCGCGGCTGCGCGAGCCGGGCTATGAGTACAAGGCGACGCTCGAATCCGAAATGGAAGCCGCCCTCGCCGGCGGGGTTACCAGCCTCGCGTGTCCGCCGGATACCGACCCGCCGCTCGATGAGCCGGGACTCGTCGACATGCTGCGTCGGCGTGCAAAGGCACTGTCGCGCGCGCGCGTCTATCCCGTGGGCGCGCTCACGGTAAAGCTGCAGGGGCAGGCGCTCACCGAGATGGGGCAGCTCACCGACGCGGGCTGCGTCGCGTTTTCCCAGGCCAATGCTCCGCTCCCCGACACGCAGGTGCTGTGGCGTGCACTGCAGTACGCCGCGACGTTCGGTTACGCAGTGTGGCTGCGCGCCGAGGACGCCTGGCTTGCCAAGGGCGGCGTCGCGCACGACGGCGAGGTCGCGACGCGGCTCGGGTTGCCCGGCATCCCGCCCTTCGCCGAGACCATTGCCCTTGCGACGCTGCTCGAGCTCGTGCGCGCCACGCGGGCGCGGGTGCACGTCTGCCGCCTGTCGACCGCGGGCGGCGTCGAGCTGATGCGCCGTGCGAAGCAGGAGGGCCTGCCCGTAACGTGCGATGTCGGCATCCATCATCTGCATCTGTGCGACATGGACCTCGGTTACTTCGATGCGCAATGCCGTCTCGAGCCCCCGCTGCGCAGCCAGCGCGACCGCGACGCGCTCTCCCGCGCGCTTGCCGAAGGGGTCGTCGACTGCGTGTGCTCCGATCACACGCCGGTCGACGAGGATGGCAAGCATCTGCCGTTCGCGCAGGCCGAGCCCGGCGCGACCGGGCTCGAGCTGTTGCTGCCGCTTACGCTCAAGTGGGGCGAGGCCCACAGGCTCGGGCTGCCCGCCACGCTCGCGCGCATCACTTCGGAGCCGGCGCGCATTCTCGGCGTGGCCTCGGGCCGCCTCGCCGCCGGCGCGCCGGGCGACCTCGCGATTTTCGATCCGGCGGCGCCGGTGCGCGTCACGCCCGAGACGCTGAAGAGCCAGGGCAAGAACACGCCGTTTCTCGGCTACGAGCTCGCCGGCGGGGTCCGCTATACGATCGTCGACGGCAGCGTTGTGTACGAATCATGACGAGACTTGCTTTTCTGATCTTGGCTCTTGCGCTCGCCGGCTGCAGCTCGACGAGCAGACCGGGCGGGTATTACCTGGACGACGGACCGCCCGACAGGCCGCCGGCCGGTCTGGACCTGGTCGGTGACGCGGTGCCGCGCGTGGAACCGTTACATAAGTACGCGAACCGCCCGTACAACGCGCTCGGCCGGGACTACGTGCCGATGACTTCGCTGCAGCCCTTCCGGCAGCGCGGCATGGCGAGCTGGTACGGCAAGCGCTATCACGGCCAGAAGACCTCCAGCGGCGAGGTCTACGACATGTACGCGATGAGCGCAGCGCATCCGACGCTGCCGATTCCGAGCTATGCGCGCGTCACGAACCTGGCGAACGGCAGAAGCGTCGTGCTGCGCATCAACGACCGCGGCCCATTCCGCGGCGCGCGCATCATCGATGTGTCGTACGTCGCCGCGCACAAGCTTGGCTTCATCCAGCCGGGACAGGCGCAGGTCGAGGTCGAAGCGATCGTACCCGGCAAGACGGCGGGCTTATAATCCGCCGCTTTTCGCTACGCGAATGAGATTTCTTCCCGCATTACTCCTGGTTGCGTGCCTCGGAGTTCAGGCGGCCGCGCCGCAGCCGTCGATCATCGGCAAGGCCTGGGTGCTCGGCGACCTTTCGAGCGGGCAGGTGCTCGCCGCGCAGCGAGCCGACGAGCGCTTCGAGCCGGCATCGCTCACCAAATTGATGACCGCGTACGTGGTGTTCACGGCGCTGCGCGAAAAAAAGATCGCGCTCGACCAGCAAGTCAGAGTGTCCGAGCGCGCCTGGAAGGCGCCGGGCGCGCGCATGTTCATCCAGCCGCGCCGGCCGGTCACGGTGGACGAGCTGATCCGCGGCATGGTCGTGCAGTCGGGCAACGACGCGTGCGTCGCGCTTGCCGAGGCGGTGGCCGGAAGCGAGGACCTTTTCGCCCGGATGATGAACCGCCAGGCCGAGCGCCTCGGCATGAAGAACACCCGGTTCATGAATGCCTCCGGGCTGCCCGATGCGCAGCATTACAGCACGGCACAGGACCTGTACACGCTCGCGGCAGCGCTGATCCGCGATTTCCCGGAGGAGTACGCGCAGTACTACTCACAGAAGGAATTCCGCTACAACAACATCGCGCAGGTCAACCGCAATCGGCTGCTATGGATGGACCCGAGCGTCGACGGCGTCAAGACCGGGCACACCGAGGCGGCGGGCCACTGCCTCATCGCTTCGTCCCGTCGCGGTGGACGGCGGCTGCTGTCGGTGCTGCTCGGCTCCACATCGGAGGCGACCCGGGCCCAGGAATCGCTGAAGCTCCTGAACTGGGGATACCAGTTCTTCGACAGCGTTAAGCTCTACCCCGCCGGCACTGCGGTGCGCTCGCTCGAGGTGTGGAAGGGCGCGGCGCGCAGCGTTGAAGTCGGCGTTGGCGCCGATCTGTTCGTTACCGTGCCGAAGGGCGAGGCCGACCGGCTGAAAGCCGAGCTCGTCTCGCAGCAGCCGCTGGTCGCGCCGCTTGCCAAGGGCCAGCGCGTCGGCGTGCTGCGCGTCACGCACGATGGAAAGCCGTTCGGCGAATACCCGCTCGTCACGCTAGAGGCGGTGGCCGTGGCCGGCTTCGCCCGCCGAACCTGGGATACACTGCGCCTATGGCTCAAGTGACGGTTTTCCTGAACGGCAAGTTGCTGCCGATCGAGCAGGCGACGGTGTCGGTCCTCGACCGTGGCTTCATCTTCGGAGACGGCGTGTACGAGCTGGTGCCGGTGTATTCGCGCGTACCTTTTCGCCTCGAGGAGCACCTCGCGCGCCTGGAGAGAAGCCTGGGCGAGACGCGCATCCGAAATCCTTACTCGCGCGCGCAGTGGCGCGCGCATATTTACGGGCTGATCGACGCACAGCCTTTCGAAGACCAAGGGATGTACTTCCAGGTCACGCGGGGCGCCGCCAAGCGCGACCATGCTTTCCCGGCCAACGTGGAGCCTACGGTGTTCATGATGTCGAACCCGCTGGTGAATCCGCCGCCGGCGCAGGTCGAAAAGGGCGCCTCCGCCGTAGGCGCGCAGGACTACCGGTGGCTGCGCTGCGACATCAAGTCGATCTCGCTCATCGGCAACTGCCTGCTGCGCCAGCTTTCTGCCGAGGCGGGCGGGGCGGAGACCATCTTGTTCCGCGACGGAAGACTGACGGAGGCTTCGGCATCGAACGTTTTCATCGTGAAGCGGGGCGTGATCCAGTCGCCCTCGAAGTCGAACCTGATCCTTCCGGGCATCACCTATGACGTGGTGGTCGAGCTCGCGCGCGCCAACGGTATGCCGCTGGAATTCAAGGACATCGCGGAAGCGGAGGTGCGCGCCGCCGACGAGCTCTGGGTCACTTCCTCGTCCAAGGAAGTGCTCGCCATCGTCGAGCTCGACGGCAAGCGCATCGGCGAGGGCCGTCCCGGGCCGCTGTTCCGCCGCATGTTCCAGCTCTACCAGGAGTTCAAGCAGAAGGTGATGCGCGCCGGCAAGCGCCAGGCGCTGTCGGTCTGAATGCGGGCTTGAGAGGAATCCGGTCGTGCCGGTCGTTGCTGATGGCTCGCCCTTAGCGTTTCCCTGCGATTTTCCGATCAAGGTGATGGGCCGCAAGCAGCCGCGCTTCGTCCAAGCGGTGACCGGCATCGTGCGCAAGCATGCTCCCGACTTCGATGCCGCCACCGTCGAGATGCGCCCGAGTCGCCAAGGCAAGTACCTGAGCGTCACGTGCGTGGTGCGTGCCACCTCGCGCGCGCAGCTCGACGCGCTCTACCAGGAGCTGTGCGACCATCCCGATGTCGTCATGGTCCTATGACGCTTGTCGAAGACATCGTAGTGAAGGAGCTCGGCCAAGTCGCGTATGAACCGACCTGGGAAACGATGCGCGCGTTCACCCGTAATCGCGACGACTCCACTCCCGACGAGCTCTGGTTTCTGGAGCACGCGCCGGTCTATACCGTCGGGCAGGGCGCCGTCATTCCCCCGGTTACAAATGGTGTTCGCGTCGTAAAAACGGACCGCGGCGGCGACATCACCTACCACGGGCCCGGTCAGATAGTGGTCTACACGCTCGTCGACCTCGCTCGGCGCTCGATCAAGGTAAAGCGGTTCGTCTGGCTGCTCGAGCAGGCGGTGATCGACCTCCTCGGCGGCCGCGCGGAGCGTAAGCCCGGAGCGCCGGGCGTCTATGTCGACGGCGCAAAGATCGCCGCTCTCGGCATCCGCGTCGTGCGCGGCCGCGCTTACCACGGCCTCGCGCTCAACGTCGACATGGACCTCTCGCCGTTCTCGGCCATCGACCCGTGCGGCTATCCGGGTCTGCGGGTCACCCAGATGAAGGATCTCGGGTTCACCGATACCCCGCAAACCGCGGCCGCACGGCTTTCTCGGCTCCTTGTGGAGAAACTGGATGCGTGAAGCCGGCGTAAAGGAGAAAGGCGCCCGCAAGACGATCCGCATCGTGCCGCGCACGCCTCTGCCGAAGCCGGCGTGGATCCGCGTGCGCGCCGCGAGCCCGAACTCCCGCTTCTACGACATCAAGCGGATCCTGCGCGAGCAGAAGCTGCACACCGTGTGCGAAGAGGCGTCGTGCCCGAACATCGCCGAGTGCTTCGGCAAGGGCACGGCGACCTTCATGATCCTGGGCGACATCTGTACGCGCCGCTGCCCGTTCTGCGACGTCGCGCACGGCCGGCCGCTCGCGCCTGATGCCGACGAGCCGCGCCATCTCGCGGAGACCATTGCTCTGTTGAACTTGAAGTACGTCGTCGTGACAAGCGTGGACCGCGACGACCTGCGCGACGGCGGGGCGGCGCATTTCGTCGCCTGCATAAGCGAGATAAGGAAGACTTCGCCGCACACGACGATCGAGGTGCTCGTGCCTGACTTTCGTGGGCGGCTTGAGCGAGCGCTCGACATCCTGAAGGCGGCGCCGCCGGACGTCATGAACCACAACCTGGAAACCGTGCCGCGGCTGTACCGCAGAGCGCGGCCGGGCGGCGACTATGAGCACTCGCTCCACCTGCTCCAGGAGTTCAAGAAGCTTCACCCTGCAGTGCCGACCAAATCCGGCCTGATGGTCGGGCTGGGCGAGAGCGACGACGAGATTCTCGCTGTGATGCGTGACCTCCGCGCCCACGACGTGGACATGCTGACGATCGGACAGTACCTCCAGCCCTCGCCACATCACCTGTCGGTGGAGCGCTACGTGAATCCTGGGGCATTCGAGGAGTACGAACGGCAGGCGGAATTGATGGGCTTTCGCCATGCTGCGGTCGGGGCGCTGGTGCGCTCGTCGTACCACGCCGACCAGCAGGCGCACCAGGCCGGAATCTAGGCGCCGAGCTCTAGTGAGCTTTGTCCCAGTTCTCGCCGACCCCCACCTCCACGACGAGGGCCACGTCCAGTTTAGCGACGGATTGCATCAGCTCTGGAACTTTGGCCTTCAGTGTCTCAAGTTCCTTGTCGGGGACTTCGAAAACCAGCTCGTCGTGGACTTGCATGATGAGCATGGCCTTGAGTTTCTCTTTCTCGAGAAAATTCTGGACTGAGATCATCGCCAGCTTGATGAGGTCGGCAGCGGTGCCTTGCATGGGCGCATTGATCGCGGCGCGCTCCGCGGCCTGGCGCCGCACCGGGGCGCCGCTCTTGAGCTCCGGCAGCCAGAGCCGCCGCCCGAACACGGTCTCGACGTAGCCCATCTCGCGCGCACGGGCGCGCGTCTCGTCCATGTAGCGCTTCGCGCCGGGGTAGCGCGCGAAATAGCGCTCGATGTAGGTCTGGGCGGTCGAGCGGTCGATGCCGAGGTTCTGCGCCACGCCGAACGAGGACATGCCGTAGATCAGGCCGAAGTTGATCACCTTCGCGATGCGGCGCCGATCAGCATCGACTTGGGACAAGGGCACACCAAACACTTCGGCGGCAGTCGCGCGATGGATGTCTTCCCTCGCGGCAAAGGCGCGCCGCAGGTTTGGATCGCCCGAAAGGTGCGCCATGATCCTCAGCTCTATCTGCGAGTAGTCCGCCGAGACGATCTTCGCGCCCGGCGGCGCGATGAAGCATTCGCGGATGCGCCGTCCCGCCGGCGTGCGGATCGGGATGTTCTGCAGGTTGGGCTCGTTGGAGGAGAGCCTGCCGGTGACGGCGGTGATCTGCGAGTACGTGGTGTGCACGCGGCCGGTGCGCTCGTTGATGCTCTTCGGCAGCTTGTCGGTGTACGTGGACTTGAGCTTGGAGAGCGCCCGGTGCTCGAGGATGAGACGCGGCAGCGGGTGGTCGAGCGCAAGCTCCGCGAGCGAGTCCTCGTCCGTGGAGGGCTGGCCCGAGGGCGTCTTCTTCTTCACCGGGAGCTTCTGCCGGTCGAACAGGATCTCCTGGATCTGCTTGGGCGAGCCGAGATTGAAGGGCTGGCCGGCCGCCTCATACGCCTTCTGCTCTAGGGCGAGGATCTCCTTGCCGAGTTCGTGGCTCTGCGCTTCCAGCTTGCGCTTGTCGAGCAGCACCCCGTTGCGCTCCATGCGCCAGAGCACCGGCAGCACCGGCATCTCGATCTTGCTGTAGACGAAATCGAGCTTCTCGTCGTCCTGAATCCTCCTGAAGAGCTGGTCGTGCAGCGAGAGCGAGCAGTCGGTCCGCTGCGCCGCGTACTCCGTGGCGCGCGCAATGTCGAGCGAGGCGAACGCAATGCGTCCCGCGCCCTTGCCCGTCACGTCCTCCCTGCTCAGCACCGTGCGGCCGCAGTGGCGCTGCGCGAGCATGGCGAGGTCGTGCTTCTCGTGGACTTCCAGCACGTACGACTCGAGCAGCGTGTCGTGCACGCAGCCCGCGAGGAGTACGCCGTGGTTCGCGAGGATGTGGGTGTCGAACTTCACGTCCTCGCCGACTTTCTTGCAGTCGTCACGCTCCAGCCAAGGTCTCAGCAGGTTCACGGCAACCTCGATCGAGACCTGGGCAGGCGCACCGGGGTAATCGTGAGCGAGGGGCAGGTAGACCGCTTCGTCGCCGAACGCGAACGACATGCCCGCGAGGCGCGCAATCATCGGCTCGTCGCCGTCGCACAGGGTGTCGAACCCGACGAGGTCGACCGCCTCGATTTTCAGCCCCAGGTCTCTAAGTTCATCCTCAGTGAGCACCATGCGGTGCTTCCGCGGCGCGACGGCGGCGGGAGCGGCGGGCGCGGGCGAAGGCGCTGCGGAGCCCTCCACCTCGCGCAGCCACGTCTTGAAGCCGAAGCGCTCGTAGAGCTCGCGCTGCTTCGCGGGATCGCCGTTCAGGCGCAGGTCGTGGAGGGATACCGAAAGCGGAACATCGCGCTTGATGGTGAGGAGCTGACGCGCCTTGGGAAGCCAGTCGCGCATCCTGCGCAGGTTCTCGCCGGCAAGCCCGCTGATCTCGTCGGCGTGCGAAAGGACGCCTTCCAGCGAGCCGTACTTCTCGATCCACTTGCAGGCGGTCTTGGGCCCCACCTTGTCCACGCCGGGGATGTTGTCGATCTGGTCGCCGATCAGCGTCAGGTAGTCGAGAAACTTCTCCGGAGGGATGCCGAACTTCTTCTTCACTCCCTCGACGTCGAGCAGCTCGTTCGACATCGTATTGACGAGCGTGACGCGTTCGTCGACGAGCTGAGCGAAGTCCTTGTCGCCGGTCGAGATCACGGTGCGCCAGCCTTCGCGCTGCGCCGCTTCAGCGAGCGTGGCGATGACGTCGTCGGCCTCCACGCCTTCCACGATCAGCACCGGCCAGCCCAGCGCGCGGACCGCCTGCTGCAGCGGCGCGACCTGCACGCCGAGGTCGTCGGGCATCGGCGTGCGGTTTGCCTTGTAGTCGGCGTACTCCGCGTCGCGGAAGGTCCGTCCCTTGGCGTCGAACACGCAGGCGAGGGCGGCCGGCTTATAATCCGCCGCGAGCTTGCGCAGCATGTTCAGCACGCCGTAGATCGCGCCGGTCGGCTCGCCGGTCTTCGGGCTTTTCAGCCCGGGCAGCGCATGAAAAGCGCGGTACAGGTACGACGAGCCGTCGACCAGCAATAACGTTTTCTCAGGATCTTTTCCCGACATGAATCAGGACAGGCAACCGAAGCTGGCGGAGCTGGCGAAAGAGGTTCCCGCACGCGAGGCGTGGCGGGTTTTCGGCATTATGTCAGAGTTGGTCGAGGCGACCGAGCGGCTGGTCGGGATCCATCCCGCCGTCTCCGTGTTCGGCAGCGCGCGCGTGAAGCCGGGAACGCCGTACTACGAGCTCGCGGAAGAAACCGCGCGCCGGCTTTCCGATGCAGGCTTCGCGGTGGTCACGGGCGGCGGCCCGGGCCTCATGGAAGCGGCGAGCAAGGGTGCGTACAGCGGAGGCGGGCTCTCCGTCGGCCTCACTATCGACCTCGCGGGCGAGCAGCCCGCGGTGCGCTACCAGCACATCAGCCTGCGCTTCAAGCATTTCTTCACGCGCAAGGCGATGTTCGCCAAGGTCGCGACCGCGTTCATCGTGCTGCCGGGAGGCTACGGTACGCTCGATGAGCTCTTCGAGGCGCTGACGCTGGTACAGACTGGCAAGACGCGCCAGATGCCGACCATCCTGGTGCACGAGCCGTATTGGCGCGGGCTCATCGCCTGGATGCGCGAGCGACTCGCCGCCGAAGGCATGATCGATCCGAGCGACATCGACCTCGTGCAGGTGTACGACGAGCCGCAGCAGGTGGTGGAAGCGATCTTCGCGTTCTACGAGAAGCGCGGCTTCGCACCCTCGCCCGCCGAGCGCGAGGTGCTGCTGAACCTCTAGTAGAATCGATGTGATGCGGCGTACGCTGCTGGTCGGGCTTCTCGTCATGCTTTTCACCTCGCTGGCACATGCGCAAAAGCGTCCGCCGAAGCTCGAGCCGTTGCCCGAACCGCCGCCGCCCCCGCCGATGTCGGTCGACGAGCCCGTAGTGCACATCCCGGTGCAGGAAGGCGACAAGGTGGAGGAAGTCCGTGAAGGCGGCCGCGTGGTGATGCTCAAAGTGACGCCGCCGCACGGCAAGCCTTATTACCTCGTCGACACCACGGGCAACGGCAACTGGATGCGCCGCGAGTCGCTCGACGACGGCGTGCGCGTGCCGATGTGGCCTGTCCATACGTGGGACTGACGATCTTCCCGCCTTGTCCGTCTACACCCCCGTCTCCGACGCCGAGCTGCACGAATGGCTCAGGAACTACTCCGTCGGCGAGCTTCTCTTGTGCGAGCCGATCAAGGCGGGCATCGAGAACACCAACTATTTCGTCACCACCACGCAGGGCCGCTACGTCCTGACGCTCTTCGAGCGGCTGCCGGCCGAGGAGCTGCCGTTCTACCTGGATTTCATGGCGCATCTCGCGCGCCACGGGATCCCGTGCCCGGCGCCGATCGCCGACCTTTCCGACCAGTACCTCGGGCGCCTCAACGGCAAGCCGGCGGCGCTGGTCACGCGCCTGGCCGGGCGCTCGCTCGACGAGCCGGACGTGCGGCACTGCGAAGAGCTCGGCGCGCTCCTCGGCCGCATGCATCTCGCCGGGCGCTCGTACAACGCCTACTTCGAGAACCCGCGCGGCCCGAAGTGGTGGCGCTTGGCTGCCAGAGAAGTCATGCCTTTCCTTGATTCGAGCAAGAAAGGTCTTCTCGAGAGCGAACTCACCTATCAGGCCGAGCAGCGCTTTCCCGACCTGCCGCGCGGCCCGGTGCACGCGGATCTCTTTCGCGATAACGCGCTGTGGGACGGCGGGCGCGTCTCGGGCGTGGTCGACTTCTACTTCGCCGGCGTCGACTGCCTGCTCTACGACGTCGCTGTATGCGCGAACGACTGGTGCCTGCGACCGGACAGCTCCCTGGATAAAGCGCGGGTCGGCGCACTGCTTTCCAGCTACCACAGCGTCCGCGGCCTTGCAGCCCTCGAGCGCACAGCGTGGCGGCCAATGCTGCGCGCGGCCGCGCTGCGCTTCTGGCTGTCGCGGCTCTATGACTTTCACCTGCCTCGCCCGGGGATGCTCGTGCATGCGCATGACCCCGAGCATTTCCGCCGCATCCTGGAGTCCCGCGTCGCCGTAGACGCGCCCTGGATGACTTGATGCAGGCGCGCATCGTTGAGACGGCGAGTGGAGCGCGGTGGCTCGCCGAAGGCTGGCGTCTCTTCAGCGCCGCGCCGCTCGGGTGGATCGCGATGGTGTTCGCGTACTGGCTGCTGATGACGCTGGTTTCCATTGTGCCGATCGTCGGCGTCGCCGCAGCGTCTCTCCTCGTGCCGGCCTTCTCGGTCGGCTTCATGGCGGCGGCTCGCGCGGCCGCGCGCAAAGGGCCGGTGGAGCTCGGGCTGCTCTTCGACGGCTTCCGCCATCACCTGCGCAGCCAGCTCATGCTCGGCGCGGGCTATTTCGCCTGCCTCGCGCTCGTGCTTGCGGCCACCGCGCTCGCCGATGGCGGAGCGCTCGCCGGCTGGATGCTCGCCGGCAGCCGGCCGGACGACGAGGTCCTGCGCTCCGACGAATTCCTCGCGGCGCTTGCCGCTGCGGCCGCCTTATATACCCCGGTGCTGATGATGTTCTGGTTCGCCCCGCCGCTCGCGGCGTGGCATGGCGTAGCGCCCGCCAAGGCGCTTTTCTTCAGCTTTTTCGCCTGCCTCATGAACTGGCGTGCCTTCCTCGCCTATGGCGCGGTGACCGCCGTCGTAGCGATTGCACTGCCCCTCGCAGTCGTTACGATTGTGACGCTCGCTTCAATCAGCGTGCCGGCCATGTCGCTCGTGTTCCCGCTCCTCATCGCCCTGCTGCCGACGCTTTTCGCGAGCTTCTACGCGAGCTATCGCGACGTCTTCGGAGGCGCACAGGCAAGTTCATGAACCGGATCCGCGAGATCCCCTACAACTACACCTCGTTCTCGGATCGCGAGATCGCGCTGCGCCTGCTCGGCGCCGAGGGCTGGCAGCTGATCAGCGAGCTGCGCGCGGAGCGCCGTACGGGGCGCTCCGCGCGCATGCTCTACGAGGTGCTCGGCGAGATGTGGGCGATCCAGCGCAACCCCTACCTCGAGGCCGAGCTCGTGAACCGGCCGCGCCGCCGCGCCGAGGCTCTCGGCGGCATGCGCCGGCGGCTGGCGGAGATCGAGGCCAGGCGCGCCGGCGCGGCGAAGGTGGCCCGGCTTCTCGAGCTTGCGGGCGTCGCGGTCGACGCCTTCGAAGCCGAGCTCGCCGCGACGCGCGCGCTGCGTGCAAGGGTGTTGCAGCGACTCGGGCGCATCACGCGAAGGGACAACATTCTCTTCGACGGCTTCGCGCGCGTCTCGCACGCCACCGATGCCACCGACTGGCGCGTCGAGATGCCATTCGTTGTGCTGACGCCGGACACCGAGGAAGAGATCCAGCCGCTCGTGCGGGAGCTTTCTTCACTGGAGCTTACGATCATTCCGCGCGGCGGCGGCACTGGCTACACCGGGGGCGCGGTGCCGCTCACGCGCCGCTCGGCGGTGATCAACACCGAGAAGCTCGAAGCCCTGGGCGAGATCGAGTACCTGGAGCTGCCCGGCGTCGCGCGGCCTCAGCCGACCGTGCGCGCCTCGGCCGGGGTGGTCACCCGGCGCGTGATGGACGTCGCCGAGCCGGGCGGGCTCGTATTTGCGGTGGATCCGACATCGGCGGATGCCTCGTGCATCGGGGGCAACGTCGCGATGAACGCGGGCGGCAAGAAAGCGGTGCTCTGGGGCACGGCGATCGACAACCTCGTGTGGTGGCGGATGGTGACGCCGCGCGGGGAGTGGCTCGAGGTCGAGCGCCTCGACCACAACCTCGGCAAGATCCACGACGCGCCCAACGTGCGCTTCCGGCTGAGGTACTTCGAAGGCAGGAAGCTGAGGGAAGAGCGCATCCTCGAGATCCCGGGCTCGCACTTCCGCAGGGCGGGCCTCGGCAAGGACGTGAGCGACAAGTTCCTCGCCGGGCTGCCCGGGGTGCAGAAGGAGGGCACCGACGGCATCATCGTCGCCGCGCGGTTTCTCTTGCACCGCATGCCGGCGCACACGCGCACGGTGTGCCTGGAGTTTTTCGGCCTAGCGCGCGAAGCGGTTCCGGCCATTGTAGAAATAAAGAACTACGTTGAAAAATCAAAGGCGGTAAGGCTTGCGGGCCTGGAACACCTGGACGAGCGCTATGTGAGGGCGGTGGGCTACGCCAGCAAGTCGCGGCGCAGCGAGCGCCCGCGAATGGTTCTGATCGGCGACCTGGTCGGCGACGACGTCGACGCGGTCGCGGCCGCCGCTTCGGGGGTGGTGCGCATCGCCAACGCGCGCGGCGGCGAAGGGTTCGTGGCGGTGTCGGAGGAGGCGCGACAGCGCTTCTGGCTCGACCGGGCGCGCACCGCGGCGATCGCGCGGCACACCAACGCCTTCAAGATCAACGAGGACGTGGTGATCCCGCTGGAGAAGCTGGGCGAGTACACCGACGGGGTGGAGCGGATCAACATTGAGTACTCGGTCGCGAACAAGCTGCGACTCCTGGACGAGCTCGAAGAGTATTTCTCCCGCGATCTGGATATCCAGGACCGGGAGCTCGCGCGCGAGCGGACGGGCCGCACGCGGAAGCTCCTGCGCCGCGTGCGCGGCCGCTGGCAGGCGATCGGCGCCGACCTCGACCATTACTTCGACCGCCTGCAGTCCTACGCGCTACGTCTGTCGTGGAAGACCGAGGTGCGCGACGAGCTGCGCCGCATCTTCGATGGCGGCGCGTTCGGCCATGTCCTCGATGAGGTCGAGAACATCCACAAGAGGGTTCTTCGGAGCCGCGTCTTCGTCGCACTGCACATGCATGCCGGCGACGGGAACGTCCACACCAACATCCCGGTCAACTCTGACGACTACGAGATGCTGCAGCGCGCCTACGGCGCCGTGGCGCGCCTCATGGGGCTTGCGCGCTCCCTCGGGGGCGTGATCTCGGGCGAGCACGGCTTCGGCATCACCAAGCTCGAATTCCTCGACCCGGCCGACATCGAGACGTTCCGAGCGTACAAGGAAGCGGTGGATCCACACGGGCGCTTCAACGCGGGGAAGCTGCTCGCGGGCAGCGACCTCGCCAATGCCTACACGCCGAGCTTCGCGCTCATCGGTGCCGAATCGCTGATCCTGGAGCAGACGGACCTCGGACGCGTCGCGGGCGCGATCAAGGACTGCCTGCGATGCGGCAAGTGCAAGCCGCCTTGCGCCACCCACGTGCCGCGCGCCAACCTGCTCTACTCGCCGCGCAACAAGATCCTCGCCACCTCGCTCCTCATCGAAGCGATCCTCTACGAGGAGCAGACGCGCCGCGGCGTCGCGCTCGCCCACTACGACGAGTTCGGCGACGTCGCCGACCACTGCACCGTGTGCCACAAGTGCGAGCCCGCCTGCCCAGTGGACATCGACTTCGGGGACGTCTCGATCACGATGCGGAACTATCTGCGTCGCGTGGGCAAGCGCCGCTTCAACCCGGGCACGCAGGCATCGATGCTGTTCCTCAACCTCACCGATCCGCGCGCGGTGAAGCTCGCGCGCACTGCCATGATCGATTGGGGCTACCGGCTGCAGCGCCTCGCCTACGGGGTTCTCAAGTCTTTTTCGAAGGCGCAGACCGCTCAGCCGCCCGTGACCACCGGGCTAAAGTCGCTGCGCGCGCAGGTTATCCATTTCGTCAACAAGCCGATGCCGGGCCGGCTGCCGAAGAAGACCGCGCGTGCGCTCCTCGATATCGAGGACCCGAAAGTGGTGCCGATCATCCGCGATCCGGCGAAAGTGAGCGAAGACTCGGATGCGGTGTTCTATTTCCCCGGCTGCGGCTCCGAGCGCCTGTTCTCCCAGGTCGGGCTTGCGACGCAGGCGATGCTCTACGCGGTGGGCGCGCAGTGCGTGCTGCCGCCCGGTTACCTGTGCTGCGGCTACCCGCAAACCGCGGCCGGCGAGTCCGACAAGGGCGAGCGCATCACGGTGCAGAACCGCGTGCTTTTCCACCGCCTTGCGACGACGCTGAACTACCTCGACATCCGCACGGTGATCGTCTCGTGCGGCACGTGCCTCGATCAGCTCGAGAAGTACGACTTCGGCTCGATCTTTCCGGGAGCGCGCCTTCTCGACATCCATGAATACCTGCTCGAAAAAGGCGTGAAGGTAAACGACGCATCCGGCGTGCGGTACATGTACCACGACCCCTGCCATACGCCGATCAAGACCGCAGAGCCGGTCAGCGTGGTGAACGGCCTGATGGGCGGCAAGCCCGGAAATGAAATACGCCTCTCCGAGCGCTGCTGCGGCGAGTCGGGCACGCTCGCCATGAGCAGGCCGGACGTTTCCACGCAAGTAAGGTTCAGCAAGGAAGAAAGCTTGAAGAAAAGCATGAAAGAACTGAAAGGCGAAGGGCCGGTCAAGGTCCTGACCTCCTGCCCCTCCTGCCTGCAGGGTCTCGCGCGGTTCGAGGATGACACCGGGGCGCAGGCCGACTACATTGTCGTCGAGCTCGCGCGCCGCGTCCTGGGCGAAGACTGGCT
>DATADT010000122.1:0-7789 GCA_036258355.1 Burkholderiales bacterium | reverse complement strand
AGATCGAGCCCGATCCCGGCGTTAGCGCCGGGTAAATAGAGCGTCTGGAACGGCAACTCGGCGGCGCCGCGCAGGCGAAACCCGCAGCTCGCAACGGCGAACGCCAGGGCGAGGATGAGCGCTCTAGATGACAAGGTTCACCAGCCTTCCCGGGACGACGACGACCTTCTTCACATTCTGCCCGGCGACGAACCGCTGCACGTTGGGGTTGGCGCGTGCCAGTTCTTCTATCGCGGCGCGGTCGGCGGCCTTCGGCACGCGGATGGAGCCGCGCAGCTTGCCGTTCACCTGCACGACAAGCTCCACTTCGTCCTGCTCGAGCGCGGCGGCGTCAGGCTCGGGCCACGGCGCTTTCATGATGTCCTCGCCGAACTTGAGCTCGCGCCACAGATGGTGCGTGATGTGCGGCGTGACCGGCGAGAGCAGCCGCAGCAGGATCGACAGGCCCTCGCGCGAAGGCGACTTCTCCAGCGCGTTCAGGATCTTCATCGCCGCGGAGGCGACGGTGTTGAACTGCTGCTTCTGCATGTCGTAGTTCGCCTGCTTGAGCACCGTGTGGATCTCGAAGCGGGCCTCCTTGGACGAGA
This sequence comes from Burkholderiales bacterium, assembly GCA_036258355.1. Taxonomy (GTDB): domain Bacteria; phylum Pseudomonadota; class Gammaproteobacteria; order Burkholderiales; family SG8-39; genus SCGC-AG-212-J23. The sequence goes on along the minus strand of DATADT010000122.1, from coordinate 7,202 downwards.
GCTCCGGGATCGCGTGCGAGGAGGCGGCGAATTTCCACAGCCGCCGCAGGAAGCGGAACGACCCTTCCACGCCCTCGTCCGACCATTCGAGCGTATGGGTCGGCGGCGAGGCAAAGATGATGAAGAAGCGTGCAGTATCGGCGCCGTACTTGTCGATCAGCGCCTGCGGGTCGACCCCGTTATTCTTCGACTTCGACATGGTGCCGATGCCGTCGTAAATGACGTCACGGCCGTCTTTCGTCTTTGCCGAGGCGATCCTTCCTTTCGAGTCTCGCTGCACGACGACATCGGCCGGATTGATCCAATCGCGCCGGCCGCTTGCATCGGTGTAGTAGGACTCGGCGAGCACCATGCCCTGGGTGAGCAAGTTAGTGAAGGGCTCGGAGAGGCCGGGCATCAGGCTCTCGTCGCGCATCACGCGCTGAATGAAGCGCGAGTACAGGAGGTGCAGGATCGCGTGCTCGATGCCGCCGATGTACTGGTCCACCGGCATCCAGTACATGGCACGCTCGTCGACCATGGCGCGGTCCTGGTCGGGGCAGGCGAAGCGCGCGAAGTACCACGACGAATCCACGAAAGTGTCCATCGTGTCGGTCTCGCGATTCGCCGGCCGTGAGCACTGCGGGCACTTCGTCTGGTAAAACTGCGGCCTCTTCGCGAGCGGGTTACCCGTGCCATCGGGTACTACGTCCTCGGGCAGCACGACCGGAAGCTCGGCATCGGGCACCGGCACGTCACCGCAGGCGGCGCAGTGCACGATCGGGATCGGCGTGCCCCAGTAGCGCTGGCGCGAGATGCCCCAGTCACGCAGCCGCCACTGGACCTGCTTTTCGCCGAGCCCCTTCGCCTCCAGATCCGCCGCGATAGCATCAACGGCCTGCTGGTAATTCAGGCCGTTGTACTTGCCTGAATTGATGCATACCCCGTATTCGGCGTACTCAGGACGCCACGGCGCCGGCACCGTGTCGCCGAGCGGATGGCGGATCACCGGCTTGATCGGCAGCTTGTACTTGAGCGCGAACTCGTAGTCGCGCTCATCGTGCGCGGGCACGCCCATGACCGCGCCTTCGCCGTACCCCATCAGGACGTAGTTGCCTACCCATACCGGGATCTTCTCGTTCGCCAGCGGATGGGACACAAAGAGGCCTGTCGGCATGCCCTTCTTTTCGATCTGGGCGAGGTCGGCTTCCGTGACCGCGCCTTTCCTGCACTCATCTACGAACCTGGCCAGCTCGGGATCTTGTCGAGCAGCGTGCAGAGCGATCGGGTGCTCGGCGGCGACCGCCATGAAGGTCGCCCCCATCAAGGTGTCCGCGCGGGTCGTGAACACCCACAGCACGCGGTCCTCGTTTTCCAGCCGATAAGGAAAGCCGATCCGCACGCCTTCCGAGCGCCCGATCCAGTTCTTCTGCATGAGCTTTACCTGCTCCGGCCAGCCGGGCAGGTCGTCGAGGGCGGCGAGCAGCTCCTCGGCATGAGCCGTGATGCGCAGGAAGTACATCGGGATCTCGCGCTTCTCCACCAGCGCGCCGGTGCGCCAGCCCCGGCCCTCGATCACCTGCTCATTGGCGAGCACCGTCTGGTCGACCGGGTCCCAGTTGACGATCCCGGTCCTCTTGTAGGCGAGCCCCTTGCGGAAGAGCCGCGTGAAGAGCCACTGGTTCCAGCGGTAGTAATCGGGCTTGCAGGTGGCGAGCTCACGGCTCCAGTCGAGCGCGAACCCCAGGCTCTGCAGCTGGGACTTCATGTAGGCGATGTTGTCGTAGGTCCACTCTGCGGGCGGCACCCTGTTCGCCATCGCCGCGTTCTCCGCCGGCAGGCCGAACGCGTCCCAGCCCATCGGCTGGAGCACGTTGTAGCCGCGCATGCGGTAGTAGCGCGTCAGCACGTCGCCGATCGTGTAGTTGCGCACGTGCCCCATGTGCAGCTTCCCCGAGGGATAGGGGAACATGGACAAACAGTAAAATTTCGGCTTGGCGCGATCTTCGGTCGAGCGGAACGAATCGCGGCTCTCCCAGAAGGCCTGGGCCTCGCGCTCCACGCTCGCCGGTTCGTAAGCCTCTTGCATGTGACGTTTTCCGCGGAAGCCGCGGATTATCGCATCCAACGCGAGCGTCGAAGCCGTAGAAGGGGAAGCGGGGATGTCCATGAAAGCTCTGATACTTGCTCTTGCCCTGGGAGTCGGCTCAATCCAGGCGCTCGCGCAGCCGGCGGCGGTCATCGAAGGCGTGCAGATGCCGGCCTGGCGCGAGCGCGACGGCAAGCGCACGCCGCTCGTGCCAGGGATGGAGCTGCGCGCGGGCGACCGCATCCTGAGCGGCAAGGAGGCGCGCGTGGTGGTGCGCCTTTCCGAAGGAAGCGTGGTGAAGCTGGGCGAGAACGGCACGCTGCGCCTCGCGCAGATCGAGCCCGCGCGCGAGATCTTCCGGGCGGCGCTGGAAGTGCTCCAGGGCGCATTCCGCTTCACCACCGACGTCGCCTCGAAGGCGCGCAAGCGCGAGGTCAGCGTGCGCGTCGATACGGTCACCATCGGGCTGCGCGGCACGGATTTCTGGGGCCGCTCTCGCGGCGAGCTGCAGATCGTCTGCCTCATCGAAGGCGCGATCCAGGTCGGCGCTGCGGACGAGCAGCCGGTGACGATGGACCAGTCGCGGCAGTTCTACCGGCGCGACAAGGGGAAGACCCAGCCGGTCGGCATGGTGGAGCCCAAGCAGCTCGAGCAGTGGGCGCTCGAGACCGACGTCGAGGCGGGCAAGGGTGCGCTGCGCCGGGGCGGGCGCTTCAGCGTCGCGCTGCTCACCGCCGGCGAGCAGGCGCAGGCGAACAGCGTCAGGAATCAGTTGCGCGAAGCCGGCTATGCCGCCGAGGTCACGAGCCGCAAGGAAGCCGACAAGACGACCTACCTAGTGCGGATTCGACACCTGCCTTCACGCGAGGAGGCGCAGGCGCTCGCCAATCATCTGAAAGGCAAGTTCGGCGTCAGCGAACCGCGCGTGATGCCGTGACACGAATCCTTCTTGTTGCGGTTTTCGCACTCGCTGCGACCGCGCAGGCGCAAACCTGGCCGGCGAAGCCGGTCCGCTTCATCGTGCCTTTCCCGCCCGGCGGCGCGACGGACGTCGCTGCACGTTTGGTGTCGGACCGGCTGTCGCAGGCGCCCGGCCAGCAGTTCCTGGTCGAGAATCGTGCCGGTGCCGCCGGCGCTATCGGCACGCACGAAGTGGCGCGAGCCGCGCCCGACGGCTACACGATCCTCTTTGCCGCCGACCCGGTCGTCACCTTGCACCTGGTGGTGAAGAACGTGCCCTACGAGGTACTACGGGACTTCGCTCCAGTAACGCAGGTGACCACACAGCCGCTCGCGGTCGCGGTTCACCCCTCGCTGGCGGTGAGCAGCGTGCAGGAGTTGATCGCGCACGCCAAGGCGAACCCCGGCAAGCTCTCGTTCGCACACTCCGGCACCGGCAGCGGCCAGCACATGTCGGGCGAGCTCCTGAAGAAGCTGGCCGGCATCGACATGGTGCATGTCCCCTACAAAGGCGGCGCGCCGGCGGTGCAGGACCTCGTTGGCGGCCAGGTCCCGGTGGCGGTGCTCGGCTCGACGCCCCTCATTCCGCATCATCGGGCCGGCCGCATCAAGATCCTTGCTTTTACGAGCAAGGAGCGCTTTCCCACGATGCCCGAGATCCCGACGCTGCACGAATCCGGCTTCCCGGGCTTCGACACCGGTCAATGGCTGGGCCTGCTCGCGCCGCGCGGCACGAGCGCCGAGGTGGTCGAGCGGCTCTACGCCGAGACGAGGAAAGTCCTCGCCCTCGAAGAGGTGAAGGCGAGGCTCTTGCAGGCTGCGCTGCTCCCGGTCGGCAGCTCACCGAAAGAATTCGAGGCGCTGATCCGCGCGGATCTGGAGCGCTGGTCGAAGCTCGCCGCCGAGCTCGGGCTCAAGCCGCAGTAGCCGCCGGTTTAGAATCGGGGCTTGTCGCTTCACCTCGAACACCTCAACCCCGAGCAGCTTGCCGCGGTCACACTACCCGATGAGCACGCGCTGATCCTGGCCGGCGCGGGCAGCGGCAAGACGCGGGTGCTCACTACGCGGATCGCTTGGCTCATCAAGGGTGGGCGCGTCGCGCCGCCGGGGATCCTCGCGGTCACCTTCACCAACAAGGCGGCGCGCGAGATGCTGACGCGCGTCGCCGCGATGATGACGGTCAACCCGCGCGGCATGTGGATCGGCACCTTCCACGGCCTGTGCAACCGCATGCTGCGCGCGCATGCGCGCGAGGCCGGTTTGCCGCAGGCGTTCCAGATCCTCGACTCGCAGGACCAGCTAGCCGCGATCAAGCGCCTGCTGAAGGCGATGAACATCGACGAAGAGCGCTTCCCCGCGCGCGAGGTGCAGTACTTCATCAACGACCGCAAGGAAGAAGGCGTGCGCGCGCGCGACGTTCCGCCTGCCGACGAGAACACGCGCCGCTTCACCGAGCTCTACGCCGCCTACGACGAGCAATGCCAGCGCGAGGGGGTGGTGGATTTTCCCGAGCTGCTGGTCAGGAGCTACGAGTTATTGAGTCGCAATGAAATCCTGCGCGAGCACTATGCGCGGCGCTTTCGCCACATCCTCGTGGACGAGTTCCAGGACACCAACCGCCTGCAGTACCGGTGGCTTAAGCTCTTCCGCTCGCAGGATGCCAGGTTCTTCTGCGTGGGCGACGACGACCAGTCGATCTACACGTTCCGCGGGGCGCATGTCGGCAACATGGCGGACTTCGAGCGCGAGTTCAAAGTCGCCCGCGTCATACGCCTGGAGCAGAACTACCGCTCTCACGGCAACATCCTGGACGCGGCCAACGCGCTTATCGCGAACAACCGTAACCGGCTGGGGAAGAACCTGTGGACCGCCGCGGGGAAGGGGGAGCCGGTGCGGGTGTTCGAGGGCGAGTCCGACGCCGACGAGGCGCGCTGGATCGTCGGGGAGGTGCAGGCGCTCGCCCGCGAGGCCACCCCGCTTTCGCAGATGGCGGTCCTCTACCGTTCGAATGCACAGTCGCGCGTGGTCGAGCATGCGCTTTTCTCGCAGGGTATCCCGTACCGCGTGTACGGCGGCCTGCGCTTCTTCGAGCGGGCGGAGGTGAAGCACGCGCTCGCCTACCTGCGCCTGGTCGCCATGCCTGACGACGACAACGCGTTCCTGCGGGTTGCCAACTTCCCGCCGCGCGGCATCGGCGCACGCACCATCGAGCAGCTCCAGGACGCGGCGAAGCAGGCAAACGCTTCGCTGATGAGGATTGCGGATGGGACGAAAGCGGCGGCTTTCAAAAAGCTGATCGGGGATCTGCGGGCCCAAACTGAAGGATTGCCTCTGAAAGAAGTCGTGGAGGCGGTGATCGCGAAGAGCGGCCTTATCGAGCACTACAAGAGCGAGCGCGAGGGCGCGGATCGCATCGAGAACCTCGCGGAGCTGGTGAACGCCGCGGCGGCGTTCACCGAAGAGGAGCGCGTGAGCGAATCGGGCGAGGCGGTCGACTCCCTCACCGCGTTCCTCACGCACGCCGCGCTCGAAGCAGGCGAGCACCAGGCGGGCGAGGGCCAGGACGCGCTGCAGATGATGACGGTGCACTCGGCCAAAGGCCTCGAGTTCGACGTGGTGTTCATCTCCGGGCTCGAGGAAGGGCTCTTCCCGCACGAGCAAAGCGTGAGCGAGCGCGATGGCCTCGAGGAGGAACGACGCCTTGCCTACGTCGCGATCACGCGCGCGCGCCATCGCCTTTACCTCTCGCATGCGCAGACGCGCATGCTGCACGGCCAGACGCGCTACAACATCCCGTCGCGCTTCCTCGAGGAGATCCCGCAGCAGCTGCTGAAGTGGCTGACGCCGCGCTTTTCCAGGCAAAAAATGCTCCACGCGGGAGGCTGGTCGGCCAAGCCGACCCCGGTGTCAAGACCGAACCGCGAAGTGGGCGGCTTCCGTATCGGCCAGAACGTGTCGCATCCCAAGTTCGGCACCGGCGTGATCATCGACGCCGAGGGCCAGGGCACCGACGCGCGCGTACAGGTGAACTTCGGCAGCCAGGGCGTGAAGTGGCTCGCGGTTGCGGTGGCGAAGCTGCAGGCGGCCTAGCTCGTCACGCCCTGGGCCGTGAGCCGGTGCGCGGGAAAGCGCGCGGTGAAGCGGCTGCCCTTGCCGATCTCGCTCTCGATCTCGAGCGTCGCATCGTGGCGCGCCAGCGCGTGCTTGGCGATCGCGAGGCCGAGGCCGGTTCCGCCGGTCTCGCGCGAGCGGCTGCGGTCGACGCGGTAGAAGCGCTCGGTGAGCCGCGGGATGTGCTCGGGCTCGATGCCGATGCCGGTGTCCTCGACGCTGAAGCGCGCGCCGTCCGAGCCTTCGCGCCAGGCGAGCGTCACGGTGCCGCCCGGCGGCGTGTAGCGGATCGCGTTGCTCACCAGGTTGCCGAAGGCGCTCGCAAGCTCGCTGTCCACGCCGAGGAGATCGTTGGGCGTGTCGACGTTCAACTTGATCGTGTGCTTTCCGCCGGAAAGCGCCTCGGCATCGGCTTTCAGCCGCTCGAGGAGCGGCCGCACCGCAACCCGCCTGTCGGTGGAAGCGGGGGGCGCGGCGTCGAGCGCCGACAGCGTGAGCAGGTCGTCGATGATGCGCTGCATGCGCGCCGCCTGCTCCTGCATCATGCCCAGGTAGTCGCGCTGGCGCTGCGGGTCGAGCTTAAGCTCGCGCACCGTTTCGAGGAAGCCGACGAGCACGGTGAGCGGGGTGCGCAGCTCGTGCGACACGTTGGCGACGAAGTCGCGCCGCATCGCGTCCACCCGCTCGGTCTGCGTGACGTCGCGCGCGAGCAGGAGCTTCTGCGTCTCGCCGACAGGGATGAGCTGCAGCGACAGCGCTATGCCCCGCCCGCGGGTGACGCGCACCGGCTGGTCCTGCGGCTCGCGCAGGTATTCGACAAACTCCGGCTCGCGCACCAGGTTGGCGATGTTCTGCCCGAGGTCGGCGCGGCCGTCGAGCATGAGCTGGCGCTCGGCGGTGCGGTTGCACCACTCGATGCGGTTTGCGCCGTCGAGGATCACCACGCCGTCGGGCAGCGCCTGCACCGCGCGCCGCATGCGGGCGAGGGCGTCGGCGAGGCCGCGCTCGCGCTTCGCCGCGTCGCGCTCCAGACGGTGCAGCGCGGCGAGCACTTCGTCCCAGA